>CACMKJ010000071.1 GCA_902614225.1 Rhodospirillaceae bacterium | reverse complement strand
TTTTTTATTTATTTGTATAATTTTGTTGAATATTTTTAAGGTTTTTTTTGTCCTTTTAGAACTTGAATATAAGCATAATTCAATAACTTCATTTTTTAATAAAAATTTTTGAGCAACATTTTTAGTTTTTTCTATGCCTTTTTTGGATATATCTCTCTCATGATCATTGCCGTCATAATTTTTCCACAATGATTTGCTATGCCTCAATAGGTATAAATACTTCATAAAGACTGTAACAAAGTAGTAATAAATTTGTAATAAAACATTAGATTGTTTAAATAGTTTATATTATTTAATATTAAATTAATCAATATTATTTTATAAAACACAAGTTATTATATGGCATATAAAATATTAATTAATGGTTTTGGACGTATTGGAAAATTAGCTACAAGATTAGCTTGGTATGATCATAAGAAAGATTTCAACTCAGAAGCACCAACTGGTATTTGGGGACAAGAATTAGAAATTGTGGGTATAAATGATCCAAATGGAAATATACAAGTAGCTAAACATTTATTAGAGTTTGATAGCACACATGGACGATTTCCCATTAAAATTTATGAAGATGGAAAATATTTATTTTTAGGTAATAAAAAAGTTAAATACTCAAACTTTGATAATTTAGAAGAGGCAGTTTCTTTTCATGATAACATAGACATAATATTAGAGTGCTCTGGGAAATTTAAAAACGTATTGTCCCTTTCTAATCTTTTTGAAAAAAAAATAAGAAAAATTATTTTTTCCTATCCAATAAACAATGAAAATGTAAAAAATATAGTTATGGGGGTCAACCATTTGGGTTATGATAAAAAAAACCATAATTTCATTACAGGAGCTAGCTGCACAACAAACTGTTTAGCTCCAATAGTAAAAGTTTTGAAAAATAATTATACTATAAAGCATGGGTTAATAACCACTATTCATGATATAACTAATTCTCAAAGCATAATAGATGGTATGCATAATGATATTAGAAGATCCAGGTCTTCTAGTACTAATCTAATACCAACTACTACAGGATCTGCTAAAGCTATAGGCTTAATTTTTCCTGAGCTAGAAGGTAAATTAGATGGTATAGCAGTTCGTGTTCCAGTATTAAATGCATCACTAACAGACTGTGTATTTGAAATAGTTGAAGAGACTAGTATTGAAGAAATCAATAGTAAGTTTAATGAAGCAGCAACTTCATATTTAAAAGGAATTTTAGGTTACGAAGACAGGCTTTTAGTCTCTAGCGATTATGTGAGTGATACAAGGTCTTCAATAGTTGATGCTCAATCAACAATGGTTAATGACAAAAGTCAAATTAAAATTATTTCATGGTATGATAATGAGTATGCTTACTCATTGAGATTAATAGAGCTATGTAAATATGTAATTAATCAAGGTATTTAATTAATTGGTGGATATAAAAAAGTATATAGCAGTAACTGCTTCTTACTGGAGTTTTACTCTAACTGATGGTGCGCTTAGAATGCTGGTATTATTATACTTCCACAATATTGGGTATACTCCCATACAGTTATCTTTACTATTTATGCTTTATGAATTTTGTGGAGTTATAACAAATATTACTGGAGGATATTTAGCTAAAAGGTTTTAAAAAAGATAAAATGGTAGTATGGACCAGAGGTGTTAATAGAAATATTTTTAATAATAAAGGTAATATTAAAAAACTTAATTATAAAAAACCTATATGGATTTATGTAGGAAGAATAGCTGTAGAAAAAAATATAGAAAAATTTTTAGAACTAAAATTACCAGGCACTAAATTATTAATTGGAGATGGCCCCCAGCTAAAAACTTTGAAAGAAAAATATAGGGAAGCAAATTTTCTGGGTAATAAAAATCACTCTCAAGTGGCAGAATATTTAGGACAAAGTGATGTATTTGTTTTTCCAAGCCTTACTGATACTTTTGGGGTCGTATTAATAGAGGCATTAAGTATGGGAGTTCCAATAGCGGCATATCCCGTGCCAGGGCCTATTGATATCATAAAAGATAAAAAAATATTTACTTTGAATAAGGATTTACTCACCTCTTG
>CACMKJ010000070.1 GCA_902614225.1 Rhodospirillaceae bacterium | reverse complement strand
GGGAAAAATAGCCTAGTGGGTAAAAATTTTGAACCTTTAAGTATCTGGAAAAGTTACGTTAAAAATTTGTCAGGAAAAGCTTTAAGTGGAGGCCATTATCTTCCAGAGGAAAAGCCTAATCAAGTAGCAAGTCAAATTTTAAAATTTTTAGAATAATTTTATCCTCTTCCTACAAATGGCATCCTATTTGCCATAATTGTTAAATTAAGAATATTAGTATCTAAGGGAAGGTTAAAAATAGAAATAACTGATTTGGCTACATCTTCAGCTTTCATAGTAGCTTCTTTTAAGATACTACCATTAGGTTGAATAACTCCTTTTTTAAAAGACTTCGTTATTGCTGTTTCTGCATTACCTATATCGATCTGACTACATAAAATATAATCTTCTCTTCCATCTAATGCTATACTTTTAGTTAGTCCTGTAATTGCATGTTTTGAGGTAGTATAAGCAGCAGTTCTAGGTCTAGGAGTAAATGCAGAAATTGATCCATTATTAATAATTCTTCCTCCTTTTGGCCTTTGTTTTTTCATTAATTGATAGGCATACTTAGCACATAAAAACATGCCATTGATATTAGTATCAATAACTTTTTTCCAATCCTTAAATTTTATATTGTCTATAGTATTAGCTTGTAGCCCTATACCTGCATTATTAAACAATAAATCTAGTCTTCCGTGATGCTTCTGTATGAGCATAAACATTTTTCTTACATCAGTCTCTTCAGTAACATCACATTTAATTATATGACAATTACCTTTATTATTTTCTTTTATTGATTGTTGCTTTGTAATAAATAGTTTTTCTTTTTTTCTTCCGGCTAAATATGTATAAACTCCCTCTCTAGCTAAACCTAGTGCAACAGCTTTCCCTATACCTGACCCAGCACCAGTTACTATGGCTACTTTATTATTTATTATCTTTTTCAAATTCATCACCATAAGCAGCATCAAGCAATGGCTTAATTACTTCGTCTTTAAGATTAATTCCCACTCCACACTTAATTTTCAAACTGTTATATTCTCTTCTATATATCTCAAGCCCTAACCTTTTTGCTTTATCAATTAAAGTATGCTTTTCGCTATCAGGAGTTAAAGGGTCAATCAAAAGTCTCTGTATTTTTAAAAAAGAATATGGATTACCATATTTATAAGCGTCATTTTTTTGTATATCTGTAATATTATTTTTGGCATGTACAGGGCATCCATCCAAACAAGCATAACACTCAATACAGGCTGTCAAATTATGATAAAGTTTATTTGCATCTTCATTCAAATCATTTTTCTTAGGTATGTTATTATAACCTTTCATTTGTCTAGTAATTCCATCTCTTTTTACTATCAAATCTTTAATAACTGGTAACGTTACAATTGCACTAAGAGTATCTCCCTCTCTTACTCTTGCTCTGCATGCTAATTTTGGTCTACTGTTCACCTCTATTGTACATACCCCACAATTTCTAGCTCTACACCCATATCTAAAGGCTAAATCATCATATTGTTCTTCTTGAGCTTGTAACAAAACATCAAGGGCCATAGGCCTTTCATCATGTGTTCTTTTTTTATATTTATATTCAATTAATTTAATCTCATTACTTCTTTTTAACTTAATATTTATATTTAAGTATTTTTCTTCCATGTTCTAATATGCTTTATAGTTGATTTAATTTATCGCCTGGTGCACCTTGTAAACTGCCTGGCTTTATAGTAATTTGGTCGGTTCCTAAAATATTTTTATACTTATTCTCTATAATACTATCACTAATACTTTCAGGTAAAATTCTAAGTATTTTTGCTTTCAAAAATCTAAATTTTTCAGAAATTTTATAATTAATAATTCTTTTCAAAGGTGTCTTTTGTCTCATAAGTTTACATGCTTCGAAAGAGTTATTTTTATTTATTTTAACTAATGTAGAATAGGGTTTAGAAAATAAGCTTGAGGTTTTCTTATCTAACCTTACGTGCCCTCCGATACTTTTTTCTCTTTTTAAAGATGCTATGGCTATTGCTTTCGCAGTAGTGATCATATTTTTAAGTTCAATTAAATCTATAAATTGTTGGTTCCATATGATTTCCTTGGGCACGTTTACATTATTAAGATCTTTTTCTATCTTGTCTAAATAAGTAAGCATTTTT
>CACMKJ010000069.1 GCA_902614225.1 Rhodospirillaceae bacterium | reverse complement strand
TGGAGCAGTCGCAGCGTGGTGTAAATTAGTGAAAGACTTCGGGAATTTAAAGTTAACAGATATTTTAAGCCCGGCAATAAAATTGGCAAAAGAAGGTTATGTGGTGGCTGATGTTATAGCTGATATGTGGAAGAGAGAAGAGAATAAATTAAAAGTTGATAAAGATGCTAAAAGAATATTTTTGAAAAATGATAAAGCGTATAAAATTGGAGAAATTCATAAACAGGAACAACTTTCTGAAACTTTAGAGCATATAGCAAAAAATGGTAGGGATGGCTTTTATGATGGATATGTTGCCAAAGATATAATAACTAAAATTAACAAGTTAGGAGGGCAGCTATCACTTGAGGATCTAGCAAACTTTCAAGCTGAGTATGTAGATCCTATTAAAATAGATTATAATGGATATCAAGTATACGAATGTCCTCCAAATGGTCAGGGTATTGTAGCCTTAATGATGTTAAATATCTTATCTAATATAGATATCAATAAATACGAACCTAATGATTATAGAAGAATTCATATTGAAGCTGAAGCTACTAAGTTGGCTTTTCTTCATAGAAACAAATATTTAGGCGATCCTAACTTTACTGAAATACCTGTTCAAAAAATGTTATCCAAAGATTATGGAATGCATTTAAGTAATAAGATTAAAGAAGATTCTGTATTAGAGAATTTAGATATAAAAAAATTAGAAAATAATAAAGACACTGTATATATTAGTGTTGTAGATAATGAAGGTAATTTTGTTTCTTTTATCAACTCAATTTTTCATCCTTTTGGAAGTGGGATAGTAACAGAAAACACAGGAATATTGCTACATAATAGAGGAGCTTCTTTTAGCTTGGATCAAAATCATCCAAACTTTTATGTGTCCTTAAAAAAACCAATGCATACTATTATTCCTGCACTATTAATGAAAAACAATAGACCAATTATGCCTTTTGGGGTGATGGGAGCACACTATCAACCAGTTGGGCAAGTTCATTTTTTAACCAATGTATTAGATTATGGTATGGATGTACAAATGGCTTTAGATCATTCACGATCTTTCCATTTTGATAATAATCTAGCACTTGAGAAAACTATTTCTTTAGAAAATTTTGATAAGTTAGAAAAATTAGGACATAAAGTTACTTACTGTGACCTTCCTCATGGTGGAGGACAAGCTATTTTCCTTAGAGACAATGGTGTATTAGTTGGAGGCTCAGACCCAAGAAAAGATGGATTAGCTTTGGGGTTTTAACAGCACTTAATCAACATAACAATTATTTTCAACAGCGAAATATTTTGATAATGCAAATATGGTATTGATTGTAGGTATATTTGTATTAGTTAAATTTCCTAATTCCACAAGTGATTTAATAAGAGCATTTAATTCTAAGGGTTTTTTTTCCTCAAAATCTTGTAGGGTAGAGGTTTTATGATCACCAACCAGTCTTGCACCTTCAATTCTTTTTTCTATATCTAACTTCATTGGAATATTTAATTTCTGAGCTATATCATTAGCCTCAGTCATCATATTAAATATTATATTTTTAGTTTCTTGAGTTTCACACATTTTTTTTAGCGTTGCTTTAGTAATTATAGATAAAGGATTAAAAGAGCTATTGCCAATTAATTTTAACCAAATATCACTTCTTATATTTTTACTAATAGGTGCTTTTATTCCAGCAGACATGAAAAGTTTTGATAATTCTTCAACTCTTGTAGTTTTTAAATTATCTGGTTCACCAAGAATTAACCTTTTGCCTTCAACATGTTCAATGATACCTGCACTTTTTATAAATGCTGCTGGATAAACTACACATCCTATCACCCTAGAAGGTTTAAAAAATTTCCACTGAAATTCATTTGGGTCTACTGATCGTAATTGATAATTATCGTAATTTCCTCCAAACTTATAGAAGAACCACCAAGGAACCCCATTTAAGGTAGGTAATATTACAGATGACTCATGTAATAGTTGACTAACATGTTTGGCTGTATTATTAGCGGAATGGGCTTTTAAGCCATTAATTACTAAATCAAATTTTCCTATATCTGAAATATCCTGATACACATCAAACTTTTGACAAATATCTAAATTATATTCTTTGCTTTTGAATACTAGTCCATTTTTTTTAATTTCATTGTAGTGTTCTCCTCTGGCTATAAG
>CACMKJ010000068.1 GCA_902614225.1 Rhodospirillaceae bacterium | reverse complement strand
TATTGGAAATGGCAAAAATATAGCTAATCCTTTTGAACTTGACATTAAAGATAACTTTTTAGAAATGAGTTATAAATTTAAAACAAAATTTAAAAATATTAATTTTAATGTTCATGTAAAGGATTGCATGTATGTAATTAATGAGAATACACTTTTAAATTATACAAGAATATCTAAATTTCTAATACCCATAGCTGAAACTCAACTACTTTATGAAAAACTATAACCTTTTTATTAATAGTTGAGTTAAACTAAGGTATAAGCTATTAGGTAATAATCTTAATATTTTCATAATAAAACAAAACAACCATGGACAATTTATTTCAAACTTTTTTGAAAAAATAATTTTTTTATACATAATATCTGCAGCTTTTTCTACAGGTATTATCATAGGCATTTTAAATTTGTTTTTATCTGTTAATGGAGTTTTAACAAAGCCAGGATTAATTACTCTAATCGCTATTCCTAAATTTTTACATTGATTATATATTGACTCAGCAAAGGTAGTTATTGCTGACTTTGATGAACAGTAAGCAGCAGCATAAGGTAATCCTCTATAACCTGCGACAGAAGACATAAAAATAACTTGTGAATTATTTTTTTTTTTCAGGAAAGGTAGTAATGCATGCAAACAGTTTAAGGTACCAAAAAAGTTTATTTTAAATATTTGCTCAGTTTCTTCTAAAGAAAAAATATATTTTGAATTAGGGTTATTTGTTCCAGCATTCAATATAACAATATCGGGAATACCATATTTTTTTATAGTTTTATTTATTTGAGAAGATACAGTTTTTCTATTACTTATATCCATTTTTATTGGAGTAATTGTATTTAAATTTTCACTTTCCTTAGTTAACTTTTTTAAAAGATCTAACCTTCTCGCAGAGGCCAATACCTTCCATCCACTGTTTGCAAATTTTATTGATAAAGCTCTGCCTATACCAGAAGAGGCTCCAGTAACGAATATTAGTTTTTTCATTATCTAAAATTTAGTAAGATTTAGTATAGATCCTAAAAGTCCTTTAAATTGAAGAGAACCAGAGTAAACAACTAAACAAATACATCCTGAAGACGCTGATACGGGACTATGCACTTCATTACTACTAGCAACTACTAAATCTCCTTTATTATAATCTCCTTTTTCATCACTATACCCTCCATGAAGGACCAATGTTGCTTCAAGAGCTTCGTGCCCATGCTTTGGCATAGACTTATTCGCAGGTATTTCAAGCAGTTTGCCACTTATGTTTCTATCTTGGAATTTAATGTCCTTGTATTTAATATTATTAATAGAAGATTTCCAACTTTTTGTATCAAAATCTGGCCCTAAATATTCTGAGAGAGTCGAAGGTATCTTAATATCAGAGTGGGTAAGGTCACTTTTAATGGAATGCGAAGTATAGTTGGCTTGATGTTGGTCTTGATCTAAACCATCCACTTTAGCTAATATATTTTTCCACAAATCTTTACTAACACTCAACTCTTTATGATTAGACAAATAATAACCACCTATTGTTTCATACTTTTTTAATTCTTCTTTACACTCTGCACAATAGGCTATGTGACAAGAAATAATTAAAGATTCTGCTTCAGTAGTGTTACCCATTGAATACTTTAAAAGCATATCTGAACTAGGGTGTAAATTAATCTCTCTTGACAGCACTAATTCACCTCCACTAAGTGTCTCATCTTAGTTAATGCTAGCCTTATTCTGGACTTAACTGTACCAAGAGGTATTTTTAATTCTGCAGATATATCTGCATGAGTTTTATTGTAAAAATATGATAACTGTAAAAGTTTACTTTGTTCTTCAGGTAAATTTGACATGTATTTTTTTAAGCTGCTTGAGACTTGAGCAGAAAAAATCTCTTTTTCCTGAGTAGAATCTACTGGAATTTCAAGGCCTTCATCACTTTCAGACAGATAATGCCTTTTTTCTTTTCTAATCTTATCTATTCTCTTGTTTCTTGCAATTGTGTAAATCCATGTACTGACAGAAGATTTACTACTGTCATACGTAGAAGATTTGGTCCAAACTGCTATCATTACCTCCTGAATTACCTCTTCTGCCTGACTGTCAGTAGAACCTGCCTTTACTAAAAAACTTTTTAGTCTTGGTGCAAAATATCTAAAAATATTATTAAATGCTAATTTATCTTGATTTTTTCCAATCAATTCAACACATAGCGTCAAATC
>CACMKJ010000067.1 GCA_902614225.1 Rhodospirillaceae bacterium | reverse complement strand
TAGCCATAGTCAGTCTTGAAATACAAGTAATCTTATCATTATTATACATTTTAATTTCCCATACATGAGTACTTTGTCCTATGTGAATTGGTGCAGTAATTCCTTTCAATATACCTTCTCTTACAGCTCGAATATGATTTGCGTTGATATCAAGTCCAACAGTATTAATACCTTCCTCTATGCACAAATTAGATGCTAAGCTTCCTAATGTTTCTGCTAATGCTACAGATGCACCTCCATGTAGTATGCCATAAGGCTGTTTTAAACAATCCCTAACAACCATTTCACCTTCTAAAGAATTTTCATCAATCTTAGTAATTATTATGCCTAAATGCGAGGCTAAGGTAGTATCCATTTTTTTTATTAATATTTGTTAAATCTATATCTCTTTTCCATATTTTCATTATCTATCCTTAATGTTATATTTTTATACGAAAATGAATGAAAGTTATATTAAAATTTATTCTATATTAATGTCAGTGTTTGTTGTTACTTTAGTCCTGACGAATATAATTGGGACTAAAATATTCTTATTGTTCGATCAATCTTTGCCTAATGGCTTGTTTGGAACTCCTTTAGCATTAACAGCAGGTATTATAACCTATCCTATAACCTTTTTAGTAACAGATGTTACTAGTGAAATTTTTGGTAAGGCCAGAGCTAGTCTTATGGTAATAGTGGGCTTTTTTTGTAGCTTATTATCTTTAATTATAATTAGTATTGTACTCAGACTTACACCCTCTGAAGTATGGCTTACTGGTACACCTTATTCTACACTAGATCAAATGGTATTAGCTTTTGATACTGTTTTCACCTTACCAGGTGTACTGATATTTGCTTCTATGAGTGCGTATCTTGTTGCTCAATTAATTGATGTAAATATATTTCATATGATTAAAAAAATTACTAATTCAAAATATCTTTGGTTAAGAAATAATGTCTCTACTATGATATCTCAATTAGTTGATACAATTATTGTAAATACTATTTTCTTAGGTTTTGGTATGGGTTTATCTTTTGACATAGTATATAAAATTATAATTGCAAATTACTTAGTTAAAATAATATTTGCTGCTATTGATACCCCCATTGTTTATTTAATAGTAAACTTTATTAAAAAAAAATATCCTAGCTTCAGTTATGATAAATAGATAATTCTTTTTTAATTTCTTCTATACTTTGTACATCATTTACTAGTTTATCCCATCGAATTCTGCTTACCCTCGGAAATCTTAAAGCTATGCCAGACTTATGTCTTGAACTTATTTGTGCAGAGTCAAATGCTAATTCTATTACTAATAATTTTTTAACCTCCCTAACTGGTCCATATTTAGCAATAGTATTTTTTCTTATAAATCTATCAATTTTATTTAATTCATCATCAGTATACCCTGAATATGCTTTTGCTATTGGTATAACTGAATTTTTAGACCAAATTCCTAATGTATAATCTGAATAAAAAGAGCTTCTTTTACCATGACCTCTTTGAGCATACATTAAAATAGTATCAATATATTTTGGATCTTTTTTCCATTTAAACCAGTAACCTTTTTTCCGTCCACTTAAATAAAAAGACGATTTCTTTTTAATCATTATTCCTTCAATATAAGAAAATTTTTGATAAATTTTCTTTAGTTCATTATCAGTTTTTAAATTAATTAGCTCAGAAATATTTAAATTTGTATTACTATTATTTAAGAACCATTCTTCAAGCTTTTTTCTTCTATCGCTTAAAGTTCTATTTCGTATATCTTTTCCATTATAGTATAAAATATCATAAACTTTTACAAAGGCAGGTAATTCAGAAAGTAATTTTTTACTCGGCTTTTTTTTATTAATCCTTTTTTGTAATTGATTAAAAGGTAAAGGTGAGTAGTCTTGACCTACTAGCATTTCTCCATCAAGAACTAATAGTTCAGTACAATTAATTTTAATCTCTGGAAAGGAATTAGAAATATCCTCACCTGATCTAGAAAAAATAGTTGTGCATCCATCTTTAGCTACTAACTGTACTCTTATTCCATCCCACTTATATTCAAAATAATAATCATTACTAGATTTTACATATTCAATAAGCTTCTCATCAAAAGATGTCGCTAACATAAATGAATTAAAAGTTTTACTAGCATCTATAGAGGGATAATTTCCTTTATTTTCTAACCACAAAAATAAGCTTTCATAAGGATATTCCAAACCATTCCAAATATTTTCTATTTTATTTAACTGTTTATTTCCATACTTAGCCAAGCTTTTTTTAACCAAACTAGTTGAAAATCCTATTCTTAAACCACCTAAAATAAATTTTATAAAAGCCCATCTTTCTTTTGAAGAAAATGAATTAAGATATTCGATAATAGTATTATTAATATTTTTACTATTTTTTAG
>CACMKJ010000066.1 GCA_902614225.1 Rhodospirillaceae bacterium | reverse complement strand
AATAAAAGTATTGAGTTATTCCAAGAATATATTTTAGCACAATTTTTAAATGATGAAGATATTGATGAAGAATGGAGAATACCTAGTAATTATAGATTTAATATATTTAATAACATAAAAAGTACATGTTTGTGGGAAACAGATTCTATAGAATTAAGTAGTTCTACCATTTGTGACATCTACGAATTAAAAGAAAAGAATTCAAATTCTTATACAATTATGCAGGAAAGTGATTTTAATCAACAAAAATTAGTGGATTCTTTTATTTGTACTGATCAAATGATATTTAAAAAAAATAATTGGAAAGATATTATTTTAAACGGACTTGAAAATAATAAAACTAAAGAAGCCTACTTGGTTTATTTTAAAGCTAATGCGAGAGGGTATGCTTCACATGATGAAATTTTAGTTTTAAAAAATGAGATTAATAAACAAAAACTAAAGTTTTATACTAGCGCTTTTGGAATAAATGATTTTTATTGTAATATAATTAAGAAGGCCTTGTATAATCCAAATAGTAGAGATGAGGTAGTGCTATATGATTTTCAAATGTTAAGAGATGCTAGAGAGAAGTCTGATTTTGACTCTATTGCATTACAAAGAGTAACTCTAGAACATAATAATATGACATTCAAATGGATAAAATAATTAATTTTTATTACATTTAAAAGGGTAAGTTAATATGCCACTTTGATAAATTTTGTTTTCTTCAAAACATCTTACTTTTCCTATTTCATCTAACCAAAAGTCATTCGGGTTAAGAGAGCTATATAAATCCTTTATAAAAAATTGGCATCCCCATTTTCCTTTATCTTCTTTTTCACAATATTGCTGACCTATTTGTACGTGTAAATGTCTTACTCTTGCCATGCAAGGATGTTCAATTTTCTCAGGTAATTTTGCTATAGCATTACCCCTTTTAACTTTTTCTCCCTCCTTTACTAAATATTCTCCTGTATGACTGTAAATAGTAATTAATCTTTTATTATCAGATGATAAACCATGATCAATTACAACGTTTGGCCCTACACATTCTACTGATGAAGTTTCTAGAACAATACCATCTGCCATAGCTAATATTGGTTCATTTGCATAACCTATTATATCTACTCCTTGATGCACCTGCATTCTTGTCCTTCCATTAACTCCAAACTTACTAAAAAAGTCAGAAATGATAAGATTAGTAGTATAACCTATAGGACTAGGATCTTTAACAGTATTAATACAATATTCTAATCTTCTATAAAATTCTGTCTCCAAATCAGGACGAGTTAAATAGAAATCAAGAGCTTTCTCACATCTTTCTTCAACACTTCCTACAGGATAATATTTTTTTTTATCAAGAATATCAGCGAATATATATTTTGTTATACATAATAAAAATATAGATGAAATAGTAACTCTAAAACTCATACTTTTTATATAACTCAAAAAATATTAAATGAAAGCATATTATTTTTTTTCTACACATTTCAATATTTATAAGTGATAATATAACTATTAATTTTTGGATTAAGTTAAAAAGGTAATCTCCTATGTGACACAAAAAAGAACTTTACTCCATATATTAGAAATGTTGAACAAAATAGGGAAGTGTATTTTAAGTATAGTAAAACAGAAAAAACTGAACCTTATAAAAATGGCTTAAGGCTGGAAAATCACATCATAAAAGTATTATATGAAAATAGCTACGTGGAATATTAATTCTGTAAGATTAAGAAAAGAAAATGTAATAAACTTTCTTAAAAAAGAGAGTATTGATATCTTATGCTTGCAAGAAACTAAAACAGTTGATGAAAATTTTCCTATAACTTTTTTTAATGATTATGGATATATTCATTCCTACATTAGAGGAGAAAAGTCATATAATGGTGTGGCAATATTATCAAAGATTCCTTTTAAAAATAAATCCTTTCATAATTTTTGTAACTTAAATGATACAAGACATATTAAAGTTGAGTTACGAAATAATATTACTATTCATAATTTTTATGTTCCTGCTGGAGGTGATATTGCTGATATTAATTTAAATCCAAAATTTAAACACAAACTTCAATTTATGGAAGAAATGATAAACCTTTTAAAAAAAGAAAAATTCAAAAATAGACTTGTATTAGGAGACTTTAATATAGCACCATTTGAAAATGATGTATGGTCACATAAAAGTTTACTAAATGTAGTCTCGCATACAAAACCTGAAACAAATTATTTTTCTAAATTATTAAAATATGGAGCTTTTGAAGATATTGTAAGAAATCATTTTAAACGTGATGATAAAATTTATTCTTGGTGGTCTTATAGAAATAAAGATTGGAAAAAGTCTAATAGAGGAAGGAGATTAGATCACATATTAATATCAAAAAATATCCAAAAATACATTCAAAGTGTTAAAATATATAAAAGTATTAGAGATGAAAAAAAGCCTTCTGATCATGTTCCAATAAGTATTACTTTAAAATTATAATTATATCATAGAAAAAGTTATAAATTAAGCAGAGTGTGGTTTATCAAAGGCTTTTATATATGATCCTGGGCTATATCAAAAGAAATTCTACTAAATTAGCATTAATGCCAATACCTATAACAATGATTAAACCATAAAAATGAGGAGTTTTTTTAACTATTTTTGCACATAGAAATGTCTTCAA
>CACMKJ010000065.1 GCA_902614225.1 Rhodospirillaceae bacterium | reverse complement strand
CCATGTATTTTTTTATTCCAGGGAGTTACTTTTTTTAAAATTATCAATTTATTTAGGAGCAAACCAATAGAGATTTAGATATCGTGTGATGCTATAAATTGCTTTATAGTTTCTTTAATACCACTTCTAATGTCTATTTTTGGAAACCACCCCATCGAATTTATCTTTGTGGTGTCTAACCTTTTTACCATAGTTCCGTCTGGCATATTTGCATTGAACTTAAAACTACCATGCCAATCTACTATTTGTGCTATAACTTGTCCCAGTTCTGCAATAGAAATTTCTTTAGAAGAGCCAATATTAATTAGTTTAAATGAAGAGTAGTTTTCAGTTAGGAAGTACAAAGCATCAGCTAGATCATAAACGTGAAGAAAATCTCTTTTTGGTTTTCCCGTTCCCCAAATTTCTACAATATCTAAGCTATTTTTTTTAGCATGTACTATCTTATTTATTAAAGCAGCTAAAACATGTGATGTATTTAAGTTATAATTATCGTGTGGTCCATACAGATTTGTTGGCATTACCGATATAAAATCTTTATTATGCTCTTTAAAATAATATTTACAAAGTTTTACTCCTGCAATTTTAGCTATTGCGTACCCCTCGTTAGTTTTTTCTAATGGACTCTTTAGTAAAGCATTTTCTTTGATTGGTTGCTCTGCTTCTTTTGGATATATACATGATGATCCTAGAAAAATTAATTTTTCAACATTATTCTCTGCTGCAGAATTAATAACATTATTTTGTATCATTAAATTTTTATAAAGAAAATCAGTTTGGTTTAAATTGTTTGCTTTTATACCTCCAACTTTAGCGGCCGCTAAAAAAATGACTTGAGGAGAGTTCTTCTGTATCCATTTAAAAGTTTTATTTTGATTTGTTAAGTCTAAACTTTTTTTATCTACAGTCAAAACATTTAGTTTTTTTTGTATAAGCTTTCTAACAATAGCCCTTCCAACCATACCGTTGTGTCCTGCAACCCAAATTTTTTTATTTTTTAAATTAAAAAAATAGTTATTTGACATTATTTCAATCTAACGCTTTTATATCGCTTTGCACCATTTCAGATACCATACTTTTCAAGGAGATTTTAGGCGCCCAATTTAGTTTTTTTCTGGCTTTCGATGCGTCTCCCTCCAAATAATCAACTTCTGTAGGTCTAAAATATCTTTTATCAACTTCTACAAGTATTTTCCCATTTTCCTTATTTATTCCTACTTCGCTTGCTCCATTCCCATGCCAATCTAGAAAAATATCAATTTCTTTAAATGCTAGCTCGCAAAATTTTCTTACTGTATAGCTTTTTCCTGTTGCAAGTACAAAGTCCTCAGGACTTTTGTATTGAAGAATCTTCCACATACCTTCTACATAATCTTTAGCATGTCCCCAGTCTCTCCTAGCATCCAAATTTCCTAGCCACAGTTTTTCTTGTTCACCTTTAAATATTGAAGCTACTGCTCTTGTTATTTTCCTGGTAACAAATGTTTCTCCTCTCAAAGGACTTTCATGATTAAAAAGTATCCCATTACTTGCAAAAATACCATATGCTTCTCTATAATTCACTGTTACCCAGTATGAATAAAGTTTTGCTGCAGCGTAGGGACTTCTTGGTTGAAAATTTGTATTTTCATTTTGAGGGGCAGGTGATCTACCAAACATTTCTGATGTAGATGCTTGGTAAAATTTTACTTTATCAAACAAATTAAGAGTTCTAATGGCTTCCAATATTCTTATTGTTCCTAAAGCATCTGAATTTGCTGTATATTCTGGTGTTTCAAAGCTAACCATTACATGGCTTTGCGCTCCTAAATTATATATTTCATCTGGCTGTGTTTTTTGAATGATCCTTATTAAATTTGAAGAATCTGTTAAATCTCCATAATGTAAAACGAAGTTGGGACTAGTTTCATGTGGGTCTACATAAATACTTTCTAACCTTCCAGTATTAAAAGATGAAGATCGTCTTTTAATTCCATGGACTTCATAATTTTTTTCTAGAAGAAACTTTGACAGGTATGCACCATCTTGTCCTGTAACACCAGTAATTAAAGCCACTTTTTTACACAATTTGAATTTCCTTAATTATTTTGTTTTGATATAATTTAGAAATTATAATACATTATTAAATTTAAAAATCTATAAAGGTTATCCTATACATAGCTTTAACACCATAATAGCATTTTTTTTTGCATTATTATCTACTTGGGTAATATTTGCCGCAGTTCCCTACTTCAGACTTGGCGGAATGTATCCACAAGTAGATACTCAATTAATATTTTTACATTCATTATGTGGATTGATGTGTATTTACTACTCTGTAAGATTGTACACAAAAAAAAATGAACTTAGAAATCTTAACCACCCTTTAATATTAATTCCTTTGTTTATAGCTCTCATTAGCCTAATTTCAACTGCTATAGGAGAAAATTTCAGTAAATCACTGATTGGTGCCCCTCAAATAGGACAAGGTATTTTTTGGTACATTGATCTATCTATAATGTCAATTGTTTTTTCTCAGTTAGCTAATATTAAAACAGCTAAATTAATTTTATTTATTAATCTGTTATTTGTGACAGTTGTAGTTTCTTTTTTTACTTTTTTTCCTTATTGGAATAGCACACCAATAAGTTTTTATTATTTCACAGATTA
>CACMKJ010000064.1 GCA_902614225.1 Rhodospirillaceae bacterium | reverse complement strand
ATAAAAAAATAATTGGATATACTGGTTTTGACTGCACTTCAAATACATTACATGTTGGTAGTTTATTACAATTAATGTTATTGAAGTGGCTACAAAAAACTGGAAATAAGCCAATAGTGTTACTGGGAGGTGGTACCACTAAAATAGGTGATCCATCCGGTAAAGATAGCACTAGAAAAATTTTATCAAGTAATGAAATAAATTCTAATAGCAAAGGTATAAGAAAGGTTATTGAAAGGTTTATTGATTTTGATGACAGTTCTAATGGAGCCAAGCTAGTAAATAATGAAGATTGGCTGGACGATTTAAACTATATTGATTTCTTAAGAAATTTTGGAAAATACTTCTCAGTTAATAGGATGCTAACATTTGACTCAGTCAAAACAAGACTAGAAAGAGAGCAAAATTTAAGTTTTTTAGAATTTAATTATATGATTACTCAAGCTTATGACTACTACTATTTGAATAAATATTTTAACTGTAATGTACAATTTGGTGGATCTGATCAGTGGGGGAATATTATAAATGGTATAGATCTGATTAAAAAAGTAGCTGATAAAAATATAAATAATGTTCATGCTATAACTTCTCCATTGATAACTACTGCAAATGGAAAAAAAATGGGTAAAACAGATAAAGGGGCAATTTGGTTATCAGAAGAATATTTGCCAGTTTTTGATTTCTGGCAATTTTGGAGAAATACTATCGACGAAGATGTAATCAGGTTTCTAAAATTATTTACTGAAATAGATCTAAATGAAATATCTAAGTTAGAACAACTTGAAGGCGAAGAAATAAATGAAGCTAAAATCTTATTAGCTAACAGTATTACAGAACTTGCATATGGAAAAGAAAAATCTATAAATGCATTTAATTCTGCGAAAGAAATTATGAATAAACAAGTTGGTATTTCGAACCTACCTAGCGTTAATATAGAATTATCTATTTTAAAAGAGGGAATTCATATGTATAAGGTCCTTACTATTGAAAATATTTTATGTCAATCGAATAGCGATGCTAGAAGATTAATTTCACAAGGAGCAGCAAAAATAAATGGAAAAAAAATTTCAGATTTTAATTATTTAATTACAGAAAGAGATTTGCTAGAAAATAACACCATACAGATTTCAGTTGGCAAGAAAAAGCATGCCTTGATAAAAATTATTGAATAATTTTATCTTCATTGTTACCTTCAAACAAACTTTCAAATACACTTCTTAAAATTCCTGGGGTTAAAATAGATAGGGGATTAACATTATAATTAGGTTTGTCATAAGTTCCTGTGACTTTAAAATTTACTCCTATCAATCCATCACCTTCTATACCAGTAATTACTTGTCCAATTAACGGTATTTTATTTAATAAAGCGTTTATAGCATAAGCTGGTACTATAATTCCTTCTAAATTTACCTCTTTTTTTTCTAGGTTAGTGAAACCTTTAATGTTACCACCTAGTGAAAAACCTTGAAACTTGGCATCATCAATTTTTATTATATCATTTTCATTTGTAAAATTCACAATAATTTTATCAAAAGGGATACCTTCATTAGTTAAAATTTCCAATAATCCAGTAAAAGATGCTAATTGTAAAAGTCTTGCCAGAAAAGAATTATTTTTAATACTACTGTTAGAAATTTCAAGCTTACCATTTAATAAATTTAATCTTTTAAAGTATAAGGTTGCAGTGCCTTTTCCTTCTAGAAAGACATCTGATATAGAAGATTTATTTAAAAAATAGCCAAAATCGTCAAACTGAATTTTTATTTTATTATATTCTGCTTGCTCTTCTAAGAAATTTTCAAATCTTATATAAGTACTTTTATCATTATAAATATTTCCTTTAAGTTTTATAAATTGATCATCTTTAATTTGGCTTTGAATAGATATATTTCCAAAATAAATATTATCATAAAAAGCATTATTAACATTTATATTTAGAGTGATATTTTGAGGTTCTCCTGAACCAAAGCTCATAAGACTTTTGAAATCCAAACTATCTCCTGTTATCTTTACAATGTCATTCTGATTTTCAACCAGTTTTATATTTACTTTAAAGTCATTCTTATCTTTAATAAATCTGTTGATTAATATATTTTTTAATTCATTTTGACCTTTAAATAATAAATTTGCATTTATTAAAATTTGCTCTGTAAAAAAGTCAATTTCATCTACGCTTACTAGTTCTAAGTCATTAAATTGTAATACACCTGATAAACTTCCTCTTCTATTTATAGGTTTATAGTAGTTTATAAAATCTATATTTACTTCATTTGAAAATAAATTAGCATTAAAATCAGCCTTCCATTTTTTGCTTTTTATATTTTTAGTAACTAAAACTTTTAATTTAATATTTCCTTTATTTATGAAGTTATATTTACCAAGAAAATCTAAAGAAAGTGGTTTAGCTTCTGACTCAATGTTTGCTGTCAGTATATCATCCTGATCAACTGAAATTTTAATGGCTGAACTAGAACCATTTAATAATCCGGTCCCTTTAATTTTTATAAAATCATTTGACAAAGAAAAATCACCATTAAATTTATTTAAAACTATTGGTATACCTTTATTATCTAATTTTTTAGAATAAAAATCTTTTAAAGAACCTTCAAAAAAATAAATGAAACCTTTATCCTTTTTTTTCTTAGCTATACTTAAAAGACCTGATATGTCTCCTTCTAAACTTTTTGGTAATTGTTGATCAATGTTAAACTCTGATAATATAAAATTCAAGAATCTATAA
>CACMKJ010000063.1 GCA_902614225.1 Rhodospirillaceae bacterium | reverse complement strand
TAACGAAGTAATTAAAAAAAATAAAAAACCTATGATGGCTAACTTTTATAGATATAGTAGAAATAAACTAGATATACTAATGGACGAGGGAAAACCAATTGGTGGTAAATGGAGTTTCGATGAAGAAAATAGAAAAAAACTTCCAAAAGGTGTTAAAGTTCCAATAACAAACCTTGATAATAATAATAAATATACAAATAAACTTTCATTACTAATTAATAAGATATTTGAAAACAACATTGGCTCTACTGAAAATAATTGGTTGCCATCAGATAGAAAAACAGCTTTAAAATTTTTAGATAATTTTTTATTAACGAAGTTTTCTTTATTTGGCGATTATGAGGATGCACTTAGCTCTGAGCATGACTTCTTATTTCATAGCGCTTTAAGTCCTATTTTAAATATAGGTTTAATAACTCCAGCAGAACTCTTAAGCAGAGTGAAAAAGTATCAAAATAAAATAAAAATTAATTCATATGAGGGTTTTATTAGACAAGTTATTGGATGGAGAGAATTTATTAGAGGAGTATATCAGAAACATGAAAGTGATTTTACTAATAACAACTATTTCCAAAATAACAGGAAGATGAAACAAAGTTGGTACGAGGGTAAAACAGGAATTTTCCCATTAGATGATGCAATTACTAAAGCTAGAAAATTTGGTTGGAATCACCATATTGAGAGACTTATGGTAATAGCTAACATAATGAATATAGCTCGTATAAACCCAAAAGAAGTATATAAGTGGTTTATGGAATTTTATGTAGACTCTTATGATTGGGTTATGGTTCCTAATGTGTTTGGAATGGGTCTCTATAGTGACGGAGGAGTTTTTGCAACAAAACCATATATTTGTGCTTCTAGCTATATATTGAAGATGTCAGATTATAAAAAGGGTGAGTGGACAGACATTGTAGATGGTTTATATTGGAAATTTATTGATGAAAATAGAGAAAAGCTTAGGGTAAATCCTAGAATAGGCATAATGACCAAAATGATTGATACAATGGATCATAATAGAAAAAATAGAATTTATTTAGCAGCAAATAAATTTATAGAAGAACATACTATTTAAAAAGCTATGAAGAATAAGTTGCCTGAAAAAATATGTAAAGTCTGTTTAAGACCTTTTAAATGGAGAAAAAAGTGGAGACTCAATTGGGAGAATGTAGTTTACTGTTCTAAGAAATGTCAATCTAATAAAAAAGCAAGTTAATGATTCAGAGTTCTTCTACTATAAAAATCAAATCTGTTATAATATTTTTTTTTTATTTATATTTGTTACTGCTTTATATTTAATTTATATAAATCTTGATTTTTTTTCTATAGCTAATGTATTAAATCTCTACTCGGAAATTGGTAACAAAGTTTCCGAGAACTATTTAGCTTATTATCTATTTTTTTTTTTAATATATTTTTTAGTAGCAGTCTTTGCTTTGCCTATTGCCGCAATCTTGTGTTTAATTATTGGAGCCTTGTTTGGATTGGTACAAGGAATTATTTTAGCATCGTTTGCTTCTTCGTTAGGAGCTTTAGTTTGTTTTTTAATATCTAGGTATTTGTTTAAAAGTTTTATAGAAAGGAAATTTGATAAATCATTAAAAATTGTCAATGCCGGCATTGCAAAAGATGGAATCTATTATTTATTTTTTGTTAGAATGATTCCTATATTCCCTTTTTTTTTAATAAACTTACTTTTTTCCGTTACTAAAATTAAGGCTTTACAATTTTATATAGTTTCTCAAATTGGAATGTTACTAGGAACTTTATTATTTATTAATGCTGGCACTCAAATATCAAAAGTAAATTCTATAGAGGATATATTTAATAAATATGTTATTATTTCATTAGTTTTAATTGCCTTAATTCCTATGGTGATAAAGAAAATATTTGTTTATTATAAGTCTTAAAATATGAGCATATCAAAAAAAATATTTATAAAAAAAAAGAAAATTATTAATGCTTGGATTCATATTGATTCTATTTCTTCAGCTAAAATTATTGCTAAGGCTGGGTTTGATGCCATTACAATAGATTTACAACATGGAATGTTTAGCTTTGAAAAATGTAGAGATATTATTCAAGTTATAGAAAAATACAAAGTATTTCCTATTGTCAGAGTTCCGACTAATGATATAGGTATTATTAATAAAGTTTTAGATGCTGGTGCATATGGAGTTATTTGCCCTTTGATCAATAAAAAAAAAGATGTAGAAAAATTTACTGATGCTTGTTTTTATCCCCCAAAAGGACATAGAAGTTTTGGTCCTACGCTTGTTAGTATAGATAAAGATAATTATTTCGACGAAGGTAATAAGGAAGTTTTATCAATCTCTATGGTAGAGACAAGAGAATCAGTAAATAACTTACACGATATTCTTGAAAATAAGAGTTTGGATATGATTTATATTGGACCATATGATTTATCTATTAGTCATGGTTTTAAACCAGATAAAGTTTTTGTTGAAACAAAAATGTTAAATATTTATAAAAAAGTTTTGAAAAGCGCAAAAAAGTTTGGTAAAAAAACTGCAATTCATTGTTCAGGTCAGGAGACAGGTCGTTTTTTTCTTAAAATGGGTTTTGATATGGTTACTATATCTACAGATTTAAATTTATTAAAAAAAGCTATAGATGTAGAACTTAAAAAAATGCGATAATTATATAATATGAGAGAACTACTATACCAAGTAAGATTAGACGTAACAGATGATGTTGCCCAAGAAGTGAGAAATAAAAACTA
>CACMKJ010000062.1 GCA_902614225.1 Rhodospirillaceae bacterium | reverse complement strand
TAAGGTTTCCAGGTAAAGAATCTTGTGAAACAAAAATATTCGGCAGACTATCTGCTTGGCAGAACTGGATATTTAATAGACCTAACGCATCAAGTGATGAAGGAGCATTGAAATTATTTGGAACAGGCAGTAAAGCTAAATTTGACAACAAAAGGGTGTAACTTATGAGTAATCTAAATTATCAAGAAAAAATTCCTAACAATGTAGACTTAAGCAATGACTTGTCCTTGCAAAGAGCCTTAGAACATTGGCAACCAAAGTTTAAATCTTGGTGGAATGATATGGGGCCAGATGGTTTTCAATCTTATGATGTGTATTTAAGAACAGCAGTTTCAGTTGATGCGGCAGGATGGGCTTCTTATGGAAAAGTTAAGATGCCTGAATATAGATGGGGAATATTTTTAGCTGACCAAGTTAAAGATAAAAAAATACATTTTGGTGATAATATTGGTAAACCTGTTTGGCAACAAGTTCCTGGAGATTACAGATCTGTATTAAGAAGATTAATTGTTACTCAGGGTGATACTGAACCTGCCTCCGTTGAACAGCAAAGAATGCTTGGTAAAACTTGTCCATCATTATTTGATCTAAGAAACTTATTCCAAGTTAATGTTGAAGAAGGCAGACATCTGTGGGCAATGGTTTATTTACTACATGCTTATTTTGGAAGAGATGGTAGAGAAGAAGCTGAATCTCTATTAGAAAGAAATTCAGGTGATCAGGATAACCCAAGAATTTTAGGTACTTTTAATGAGCCTATTTCAGACTGGGTAAGTTTTTTCATGTTTACCTACTTTACCGATAGAGATGGAAAGTATCAATTAAAGTCACTGGCTGAAAGTAGCTTTGATCCTTTAGCAAGGACCTGCCAATTTATGCTTACTGAGGAAGCTCACCATATGCAAGTCGGAGAGTCTGGTATTACTAGAATGATTGAAAGAACATTAGAAAAAATGAAAGAATTAAAAACAGACTCTGTAGATAATATAAGAAATGCTGGAGCTGTAGATTTAGTAACAATTCAAAAATATATTAACTTTTGGTTTTCTTCTTCCTTAGATCTATTTGGATCAGAAATATCGACTAATGCTGCAACTGCATTTGCTAATGGATTAAAGGGAAGACCTGATGAGTTTAGATATAATGATCATAGCGAAAAAAATACATTATTTGATATAGAAGCATTTGAAAATGGCAAATTAATAAATAAAAAAGTACCAATGCGTAATGCTATGAATGAAATAACAAGACAGGCATACGTAGATGATTGCAACATTGGTATCAAAAGATGGAATAGATTAATTAAAAAATATGGATACGAAGAATATAGTTTAGCACTTCCTTCTACAAAATTCAGAAGAAATATTGGTGTTTGGGCAAATTTGTCAATTAACCCTAAAGGTGAGTTTATAAATCAAGATATTTATAACAGGAAACTTGCTAGTTGGTTACCTTCAGAAAATGATAAAAAGTTTATAAATAGCTTAATGATCCAGGAATTAGATCCAAGCAAAACCGCCAGTTGGATAACTAAACCTAGAAGAGGGATAAATAATCAAGAAATTGATTACAGTTATGTAGATTTAAATTAGTATTTAAAAGCAATTACTTAGGTATTATTATTTATACCTATTATAGATTTTGTTTCTAGAAAATCTTCTATGCCATGTTCACCCCATTCTCTGCCGTTTCCAGACATTTTATAACCACCAAACGGTAAAGACTGATCAACAGGAGCATAATTTATATGCACCATTCCAGTTCGCAACCTACTAGCAAACTGTTTAGCTTTAATAATATTATTAGAAGAAATATATCCTGAAAGTCCATAAATAGTATCGTTAGCTATATCTATAGCTTCTTCTTCTGAATGGTAACCAATAATACTTAACACTGGACCAAATATTTCTTCCTTAGAAATTGTCATATCCTTTTTCACATTAGCAAATATTGTGGGACTAATAAAATAGCCCTTCTCATTACCTTTAATAGTTTCTTCTCCACCTACTACTAACGTTGCCCCTTCCTCTATTCCTTTACTTATATATTCTTTAATTTTTAAAAACTGATTTTTATTAACTACTGGACCCATACTTATATTTTCATCTTGCGGGTCACCAACTTTAAGTTTTAAAACAGTTTCTTTGGATATATTTATGGCTTCATCCATCTTATCAGCAGGTATTAGCATTCTGGTAGGAGCATTGCAAGATTGTCCAGTATTATTCATGCAATGGAATATACCTTTAGATACAGCTTTAGAAAAGTCTACATCATCTAAAATAATATTAGCTGATTTTCCCCCTAATTCCTGTGTGACCCTTTTTACAGTATCCGCTGAATTTTTGGCTACGGAAACACCTGCTCTAGTTGATCCTGTAAAAGACATCATATCTATACCAGGATGTTTGCTCATACTTACACCTAAATCACTTCCATTACCATTAATTAAATTAAAAATACCATCAGGCAGTTCAGCATCCTCAATAATTTCAGCGAAAATGATAGCGCTTAATGGAGCCTCTTCACTGGGTTTAAGTATCATTGTGCATCCTGCAGCTAATGCAGGAGCAACCTTACAAGCAATTTGGTTAAGTGGCCAATTCCATGGTGTAATTAAACCACAAACTCCTACTGGTTCTTTTTGCACTATTGAAGAATTTACCTCTTTTTCAAAACTAAAATTTGCTAAAATCTTTTTAGCTTGCATAAAATGGCCAAGACCAGATGGAACTTGTGCTTTTTCTGATAATGTTTTAGGCGCACCCATTTCAATTGTTACAGCATTAGATAAATCATTCATTCTTTTTTTATATGATGATATTATTCTTTCTAAAATATTTAATCTGTCTTCCT
>CACMKJ010000061.1 GCA_902614225.1 Rhodospirillaceae bacterium | reverse complement strand
ATATATTAAAATCAATTTTCTCAAGCATTTTGATATGTGTGGACTCTAATATAATATTAGGAGCAATATCATGATTTAATGCCTCTATCCACCTGTCTGCGCATAAACACCATCTATCTCCTGGTTTTAAGCCACTAAAATTATATTCAGGAACAGCTGTAATTAAGTCATTACCCATACTTTTTGAAAAGTTAAGAAAACCCGTGGTCATTTCTGAACATATTATATGTTCTCCAACGTCATTACTAAAGGTTCTACAATGTCCATCTCTATAAAAACCAGTTAGAGGTTCAGTTGAACAAGGTTTAAGTTCTGTGTTTAGGACATTAAATGCATTTTTTTCATAGCACATAAAAAAAAAGATATAATAGTAATAAAATTTTTACTATTCTTTTTTTTACACTATATATGAAATATGAATGATAAAAAAATATTTCTACCTTATAAAGCTATAACTGCTTCTCGAAAAGAAGTTAATTTTAAATTTAGTTTAGATGAAAATACCAATTCTCCATTAGTTATAAATGAAATAATTAATTTGTTACTATCTAAAATTAGTAATGAAATAAATATTTATAAACCATCTAATGGAGACATAATTCAAGCTTTATGTATGGCCTTAGTAGTTAGATGTAAAATAATAGATTATGATATTAATAAAATAGAAAAAATAGTTGATAAAACAATAAAAAGAGCTTTCTCAGATGCAAAAAACGCAGAAGTTTTGGAACCTATGAGTGGGAACTCTTAATTTTATAGTTGTAAGGTTAATGCCAGTATAACTACTGGCATTACTAATTAGATTTTAATTATATCTGACCCAAAAGTTCAGCTAACTTCTTCTTGCCTCTACCCATCATTTTAACTTTAGAGATAGAGTCTTTGTTAGAAACATCATCTCCAACTACGACCAAAGCAATCATTCCCATAACTTTGTGAGGCGTACAAACATATAAGTAAACTCCTGGCTTATCAAAGGTAATTGATACTTCTTTATTTAAGCCTGATTTAGCGGGTAATTCAAAACCATCAGGACCTCCTAAAAATTCAACGTTATGTCCTTTGTTAGTTGGTAACCATTTGATAGTATCGCCAACATCAATCTTAGCTACATCTTGACTATAAACCATCTTTTGTCCATCATCTCTTTTATTAAGCATGTCAATTACTATTTCTTTAGAATATCCAATACTTAAAAATAAAAAGGTAAAAATAGTTGTTAAAATAAATTTCATAATAGTTCCTTTCTTATACATAATATAATAGTAAATAGAATAAAAAAAGCTATAACTCCTATTAAAGAAATCAATAAACTATGTATTTTTTTCTCTTAATCTCATTTCGTGTAAAATTGGTTCTGTATAGCCAGATGGTTGATTTGAACCTTCTAAGACTAACCTACATGCAGCTTTAAAGGCAAAAGTTTCATATGTATCAGACATTTTTTTATAGTTATTATCATGTTCATTCTGAATATCTACCTTCTTTGCCATTCTCTTCATGATTTCAACAACTTCTTCATTAGATATAATTTCATGTTTTAACCAATTAGCAAGAATTTGAGATGATATTCTGCATGTAGCTCTATCTTCCATAAGCCCTATATCATTTATATCAGGTACCTTAGAACACCCTACTCCTTGGTCAACCCATCTTACAACATAACCTAATATACTTTGAGCATTATTTTCAACTTCCAATAAAATATCTTCTTTATTCCAATTTTCTTTATTAGCTACCGGAATAGTTAATAAATCATCTAAATGCCCCCTACTTCCTTTTTTTAATATGTTATTTTGAATTTCTTTAACATTTACAGAGTGATAGTGCATTGCGTGTATAGTTGCAGCTGTTGGACTAGGAACCCACGCACAATTTGCTCCAGAATTAGGGTGCTCTATTTTTTTTTCAAACATACCTTTCATTAAATCTGGCATAGCCCACATGCCTTTACCTATTTGAGCTTTTCCTTGTAAACCGCATTCTAGTCCAATATCAACATTTCTGTCCTCATAAGATTTTATCCATTTAGTTGCTTTCATATCGCCTTTCTTTAAAAAGGGTCCTGCTTCTGTTGATGTGTGAATTTCATCACCTGTTCTATCTAAAAAACCTGTATTAATGAAAGCTACTCTATTTTTTGCAGCTCTTATGCATTCCTTTAAATTAACACTGGTTCGTCTCTCCTCATCCATAATACCTAATTTTACAGTATATTTTGGTAGGTTAAGAGTTTCTTCTACTTTAGAAAAAATATTATTAGTAAACGCCACTTCTTCAGGACCATGCATTTTAGGCTTTACTATGTAGACAGACTTCTCTGATGAGTTTTTAGAAATATTTTTATTGTTTAAATCATAGATTGCAATTAATGTTGTAAACATTGCATCCATTAATCCTTCTGGTATTTCTTTATCATTCTCGTATAAAATTGCTGGATTTGTCATTAAGTGTCCTACATTTCTGATGAGCATTAGCGATCTGCCCTTAAGATTAATTTTTTCATCAACCCTATTAAAAATACCTATATCACTATTAAGTTTTCTAGTTAAATTATTGTTATTTTTGGAGAATTTAGATTCTAAATCTCCTTTCATAAGACCTAACCAATTTTTATACGCTAATACTTTGTCTTCTGCATCAACTGTGGCAACACTATCTTCACAATCCATTATAGTCGATATCGCAGATTCTAATATTATATCTGCTATATGAGCAGTATCATATTTACCTATATTATGAGTAGGATCAATTAATATTCTAATTTTCAGTTTATTTTTTTCTAAAATAATTTCTGATAATATATTTTCTTTATTTAATCTGTAACCGAAATACTGTTTGACCTCTAAAAGAGTATATCTATTATCATCTTGTCCTATAACTTCTAATAAGTTAGAAGAGACCTGTATACTTTTAATATTTTTCCAAGAATAATTTTTTAGTGGGAATTCTTTGTCTAAATAATCCCTAGCGTATTTTATTACCTCTGCTCCCCTACTTTCATCATATGGTCCCTGTTTAGGCAAACTTCCCATTAGATCTGTCCCATA
>CACMKJ010000060.1 GCA_902614225.1 Rhodospirillaceae bacterium | reverse complement strand
CAGTTTTTCCAAAATTTTTATTATTAAGAAAAAAGTCTGGAACAGCTCCCATGGATAAAGAAAGAGCAGAACTAACTAATGAGGTTTCAATTAGCTCTCCTTTACCAGAGGAAGTTCTAGAGTGCAATGCTGCTAAAATCCCAATGGCTGTATTTAGACCAGTAGTATAATCTAAAAAAACGGTTCCTATCATAGTAGGTTTTTTATCATGCCCACTTATGTTCATATATCCTGTTTCTGCTTGAATGGTAGCGTCAAAAGCCTGTCTAGATACTACTGTGTCATTTTGGCCATAACCTGAAATTCTCGCCATAATTATTCTTTTATTAATTTTTTTTATAGTATTCCAATCGAGTTTTAATTTTTCCATAACTCCTGGGCGAAAATTTTCTAAAATTACATCTGCACTTTTTAAAAGTTTAAAAAAAATCGATCGTCCTTCTTTAGATTTTAAATTTAAAGATAATGATTTTTTTCCTCTATTAAGTACAGCTGCCCATAAGGAAATATTATCAACCTTTGGTCCAATTATTCTTAGGTCATCGCCTTTATTAGGTTTTTCAATTTTAATTACTTCTGCACCTAAGTCAGATAATACTAGAGCACAATGAGGTCCTGCAACAAACCTTGTCAAATCAATTATTTTTATTCCTTTTAGCAGGGACATTTTAGGAAACTTCTAACCATTCTTTTATAACAGCATCATTATTTTTAATTTCTTTTGTAGTGCCTTCATATACTATTTTTCCATGTCCCATTACATAAAGTCTGTTTGATAAGTTAAACGCAATAGCAAGTTTTTGCTCTACTAATAATATAGAAATACCTTTTTTGGAAATTTGCTTAATTAGGCTTTCAACATTTTCTACCATTTGAGGAGAAAGGCCTTCTGTAGGCTCATCAATCATTATTAATTTAGGGTTGCCCATAAGTGTTCTACAAATAGTTAACATTTGCTGCTCACCACCTGATAACAGGCCTCCTGGAACATCTATTCTATTTTTTAAATTAGGAAATAAGTCAAAGAATTCTTCAATATTCCAGTCTTTTTTATTTTCTGACTTTCTCCCTAACTCTAGATTTTCTAATACAGTTAAATCAGGAAAAATTTCTCTATTCTCTGATACGTAACCTATACCAAGGTTTGATATTTGATGAATTTTTTTTCCAACAATTTCTAAGCCATTAAATAATATTGAGCCTTCTATCTCAACCATACCCATTATGCTTTTGATAGCAGTTGATCTGCCTACTCCGTTTCTACCAAGTAAAGATACAATTTCCCCCTGTTTAATTTTTAATGTTACTCCTTGTAGAATATGTGACTTTCCATAATAGGCATTAAGATTTTTTACTTCTAGCATACTAATCTCCGTAATTTCCCAAATAAGCTTTTCTCACTTCAGAATTATTCTTAACATTTTCAGGTTTATCAGAGCATATGATTTGACCATAAACTAAGACTGATATTGTATCAGATAAATCAAAAACTACTCCCATGTCATGTTCCACAATTAATAAGGTCCTATCATTTGAAATTTTATGTATTAAATTTACAGCTCTTTCTGTTTCACTTTTTGACATTCCAGCTGTAGGTTCATCAAGCAATATCGTTTCTGCTCCACCAGCAATTGTAATGCCTATTTCTAATGCTCTTTGGTCGGCATATGATAAAAGTCCAGCCTGTTCTTTAGCGCAGTGATTTAGAGAGATCATTTCTAAAATTTCATTAGTTTTTTCGTTAAGCTTATTTTGGGATTGAAGTAATTTTATTATTGAGTAGCCGTATTTTAAATTCCATAACAATCCACATCTGATATTTTCAAATACAGTTAGCTTCGGGAATATATTAGTTATTTGAAAACTTCTTGATAAACCTAACCTAAAAATATTATAAGCAGGCATATTTTGAATTTCGCTACCATTAAATTTTATAGACCCTGATGTAAGTTTGAATACACCAGATATTAAATTGTATAAAGTTGATTTCCCTGCTCCGTTAGGTCCTATAAGAGAGTGTATCTCTCCTTTTTTTACTTTAAGGTTTACTCCTCTAATAATTTCTGTTTTACCAAATGTTTTTGCTACATTTTCAAGAACTAAATGATTATTCATTGTTTTAACTCAATTTTAATTTCTTCCATAATTTCATTCCAAATAGCCTTAGTTTTAATAAAATGTCTTCTGCATAGAATTAGTCCAGTAATAGTAAATAATATGAATATAAACCACGTAAAAAAGTTATAATTGTCTAGTTTTATCCAGTATGCATAAGTATATTCTTTATTTAAATTAAAAGAATGTATTAATTCTATTATAGTAGTAAAACCAACTACTAGGATAACTGAGCTTGTAATTAAAAAAAAATATGGTTTTAATAGTTTGAAAAAAAGTGAAGGCTTTATTCTTATTATTGGTCCGTGCATTGTTATTAGTCCAGCAATTCCTTGTGGTGCGAATGCTACTACTAAAACAAAAATTATACCAAAATATAAAACCCAGGCCTCTGTTATGTCTGACAAAACTGTATCTAGATATGTCAATGAAATTGCACCAATTATTGGCCCAAAAAAATTTCCCACTCCGCCTATATACGCATTGAATAAGACAAATCCGGATTGAACTAAACTTACGCTTTCAAAACCTATATGTTCATAGTTAATTGCATGCAAGCTACCAGCGGCACCAGCAAATCCGGCTGATAATATAAAGGCTAACCAACGCACTTTAGTTATATTATATCCTACAAATTCTGCTCTTTGAGGGTTTTCTCTTATAGCATTACACATTTGCCCAAATGGGGTTTTTGTTAAGAGGTACATAACAGTTGTGCATAATAAAGTCCAAAATAAAATCAAGAAATATACCTCACTTTGCGGACCATATGAGATACCGAACATATCTTGTCCAGTTACTCTATCAGCTTGTATACCATCTTCTCCATTAAAAAAAATAACAAAAATTAGTGTTAAAGCGGTAATTAATTCACAAAAGCCTAATGATATCATTGCAAATGCTGTTCCTATTCTTTTGGTGGATAAATAGCCTATTAAGAAGCCTAATATTAAGCCTACTATAAAACCTAATACTGGAAGAAAGAAAACAGGGATATTTAATATTATTTTTAAATTTATTCCA
>CACMKJ010000059.1 GCA_902614225.1 Rhodospirillaceae bacterium | reverse complement strand
GGCAATTATTTTTATGAATAACCCGCCAAATAATTTGATAAATAATCAATTTTTGGATTCCTTGCAAAAAAATATTTATGATGCTGAGAAGAAAGGAGCAAGGGCATTATTAATAACAAGCAAGATTAAACATTTTTGTGCAGGAGCAGATCCAGATTTTTTTTTAAAAAAATCTTCTAAAAAGAAAAATGATCCCATGAGGTTAATACGTATAATAGAAAGTGTTAAAATACCGACTGTAGCAGCAATCAAAGGAGCAGCTTTAGGAGGTGGTTTTGAATTAGCTTTGGGATGTGATTTTATAATTGCAGCAGATACCGCTCGTATAGGATTAGTAGAAACTTCAGTAGGACTTATACCACTTTCAGGTGGGGTACAGAGACTAATCAATAGAGTAGGATCAGCAAGAACAAAAGAAATTGCGATGTTCGGCAGAAGATATGATGCGAGAACGCTAGAAAATTGGGGCGCTATAAATATGGTAGTTCCAGAACTAAATCTTTTAGATGCTTCTATAGCATTTTCAAAACAATTGTCTAATGGTCCAACTAATGCACTAAAGGAAATAAAAAAAATAGCTGATAATACAGTTATGTACGGTATTAAAAAAGCTGATACAGAGATAGAAAAGTCAATTAAAAATGTTCTAAAATCACCTGATGCTAAAATAGGAATAAATTTCTTAGCAGGTAAAGAGAAAAAAATAAATTTTAAAGGATAGTTGAATGTCTGGACCACTTAAAGGGATAAAAGTTGTAGACTTTACAAGAGTTTTAGCTGGACCACATTTTACAAAGATTTTGTGTGACATGGGAGCAGAGGTAATTAAAATTGAACACCCAGAAAATGGTGATTTATCGAGATTAGGTCCGCCAATTACTAAAAAATTTTCACATTATTATGTTCAACAAAATGTTGGAAAAAAATGTATATCTTTAGATTTAAATAAAAAAGAAGGAAGAGTTATAGTTGAACAATTAATAAAGAAAGCCGATATAGTTGCTGAAAATTTTAGACCGGGTACTTTAGCTGCATTTAAATTAGATTATGACAGCATAAAAGACTTAAATAAAAAATTAGTGTATGTTTCTATAAGTGGTTATGGACAAGATGGACCTATGAGAGGGAAAGCAGCTTTCGCTCCTACAGTTCATGCAGAATGCGGAACTGCCTTTGCAAAATTTAAACATGAAAATATTAAATTGACTGATTTTGAAGCTATGCAGAGTGATTTTTCGCATGCAGATGTATACACAGGTTTAGAGGCTTCTATTTCCTGTCTCGCAGCTTTAAATAATGCGCAAAAAACAGGAATAGGACAACATATTGATATTAGTCTAGCAGCTACGATGATTGCAGTTAATGAAAGAGCGCATGCAGAACTATCTGGAGATAACGATAGCGGTGGTGAGCCATTTGCTTTATCTGCTCCTATATCTCCTTATTTAAGATTAAATTCAGGAGAAATAGTTGTTATTGCTGCAAGTCCTATTTTAAGTTTTGTTTTTTTTCGATATGCAAGAATGATGAGAAGATTAGATTTGATTGATAATCCAAAATACAAAACCGCCAAATTAAGAAGACAAAATTATAAAGACTTAATGAAAGAAGTTAATGATTGGGTATCTACTTTTAGAAATGCAGAAGATTTGGAAGCACAAGTAGGTGAAGCAGGATTAGCTATAGGAAAATTAAGGAATATGAAAGAATTTGCTGAAGGTCCTTGGGGAAATTATTGGCAAATAATTAGAAAAATTAAAATTGATAAGGATAATATAATTAAAATACCTGGGCTACCTTGGAAGTTTTCTCGTACAAAATGTGAACCTCAAAATCACATAGCAAACAGAGGTATGGACAATGAAAAAATATTACTTGATCTTGGTTATACAAAAAAAGATATAAAGAAATTTTACTTAAAAAATATATTATCAGAAGGAAATATTTAAAACATACAGGCGTTCCATGGGTTTCAATCCCACCCTCATCGCCATTCAGATACATACTTCCTAGACATTGAATAACTTGTTTGGTCCAATTTAGGACCAAAGAGAGTTTACTGTCTCAATAATTTAGTTAAACTAAAAATATGAATCATTCTTTTCCAAGAAAAAAAACTTCACCTGTACCTAAAATAATTGTAACTCCTGAATATTTAGCCAAAGGAAGTCTTAAGAAAAGTTATATTAATACCAGAATAGCCTTTAATGTTCCTTGGATGGGAGTAGTAGCTATGGCATTTGCAAAGTATCCATTTTTTTATAATTCTTTATGGCAATACATACACCCATTAACTAAAAGCATAGAATTTGATGAGCTATGTAAAAAACTAGTAATTATTTCAAAAAAAAAAGCTTTAGAACTGAAACCAAAATCTTTGAGAAAAAACCTAAAAAAAATTGGTTACAACAACTATGAAATTAAAAAGATTGATGAAGTTAATCATATCTTTACTACTGGTAATATGCCCTACTTGATAATGGCAACTATTGCTAGAATTTTTTTAGAAGAAGGAGAACTTTTAAATACTAAATCTTTTAAAAAAAATAATCGTGCTGGTATAAAATCTGATAAGAATTATTTATTATTAATTGAACAACATCATGCAAATAAAAGTTTAAAAAAAATATATAAATCAATAAAAAGCAATTTAGGTTTACCATTTATTAATACAGATTACAGAGCATTTGCTAGGTGGCCTAGTTATTTTGAAATGTCATGGAAATCTTTTTTACCTACTTTATTAAGTAAAAAATACGAAGAGAAAGTTTTAGAAATACATAACTTTATAATCAAGGAATCTTTATTATTACCTAATCCAAATAAAATAAAATCAATTCAAGTTGTAAATGCTGCAAAAAAAGATAAAAAACTTAATGAAGTAAAAAAAGTTGTTAATTTATTCCAATGGTTGCTTCCTGGTTTAATAACTAATGTAGCATTTATGAGAGAACAAATTAAATAATTTAATAAAAGTTTCTACTGTATTTTTTTGGAAAAGTTTTATTAACCCACTTCTGAATAATATCTTTATTATCTATTTTCTTGCAGAGTCTGAGAATGTAATCATAGTTCTTTGCAATATCTTTTGGTACTGATGCAATATTTCCTCCTGTTAACCAGCACATAAAACTCCAAATTGCAATATCAGCTATTGAAAAATAATCTTTAACTACGAAGTCATTATTTT
>CACMKJ010000058.1 GCA_902614225.1 Rhodospirillaceae bacterium | reverse complement strand
AAGCAATTTTTATTGTTAAATAATATTATTTTGTTGTTCACAATAAAAGAACATTCATAAAATGGGTTAGATTCAAATAGATTATCATTACTTTCTAAATCAATTTTGTTTTTTATTGAAAATAAGTGCAAATTTTGCATTTTTAATACTAACTATTATTTAATTAATTTACATGATATTATCTAATTTGGAAGGTTTAGTTGGATACTTTAGAGTACTTAACCAGTCAGGTCTGAAAGGAAGCAGCTGAGGTATTTTGAGGTAGGTTAACTCAGCCTTCCTAAGGAAAGAAAATGATTGAATATAAAGTATTATCAAGAAAATATAGACCAAAGAAGTTAAAAGAAGTTATAGGTCAGGACTTTACCGTGCGAACTTTAACCAATGCATTTGCTAATGAAAAATTAGCACATGCTTTTTTATTTACGGGGATTAGAGGAGTAGGTAAAACTACAATAGCACGTATAATAGCCATGGGATTAAACTGTGAGACAGAAAACAAACCAACAGCTAACCCCTGTGGCATTTGTTCAAATTGTAAAGAAATTCTTAAAGATAGATATGAGGATGTTTTGGAAATAGATGCTGCTTCAAATACAGGAGTTGATGATGTAAGGGAGATAATTAGCTCATTAAAATATAGGCCATCAAAAGGTCGTTATAAAGTTTTTATTATTGACGAAGTTCATATGCTATCAAATTCAGCATTTAATGCATTATTGAAAACAATTGAAGAACCACCCAGCTTTGTTAAATTTATATTTTGCACTACTGAAATACAAAAAATACCTATTACTATAGTATCAAGATGCCAAAAATATAATTTGAATAGAGTCACATTAACTGCACTATGTAATTATTTAGAAGAAATAGCTGAGTTAGAAAAGCTAAATATATCTAAAGATGCAATTAATATTATTGCAAGAAACTCAGAGGGTTCAATAAGGGATAGTTTAACAATTCTTGATCAATGTATATTAAGTTTTAACAATGAAAATATAGATGTGGAAAGCGTGCACCAAACCATAGGATTAACCTCTCAAAGCTCTCTGCTAGAGTTATATATAAATATTGTAAATGGAGATATTATTAATGCAAATAAAGTACTGCATAATATTTATAAAAATGGAGCTGCTCCTAAACAAATAATAGATGACTTATTGAATGTAACCTATAGCTTGATTTCTTCCTTAGCAGCTAATACAAATATAGAAATATATGAAAAAGATAAGTTTCAAACAATTATTGATAAATGTGATATTCCTTTTTTAAATCAAGTATGGCATATGTTATTAAAAGGTAAAGATGAAGTTAATAAAGTATCACTTCAGATGGAAGCGTTAGAAATATTAATAATCAGAATAGCCTACGGTTCACAGCTACCAAGTTTAGAGACAGTTGTAAAAAAAATTAAAGAAGATAATAATGATGAATTAAATCTTAACTTAAAAGATAATAATATAGGAAATGACATAAAAAAAATATTAGATACCTTTCCAGAAGGAAAAGTACTAAAAAATTAATAACTAACAAAAGGAGTGAGTATGAATAATATGGGCGGTTTACTGCAGCAAGCACAGCAAATGCAAAGGAAAATGTTAGAGATAGATAAAAAACTTAGTGATATGGAAGTTTCTGGAGAAGTAAGCAATGGGTTGGTCAAAGTAATTATGACCGGTAAAGGAGTAGTAAAGTCTATTAAAATAGATAGTAGCTTAAAAGAAGATATTGAAGTTTTAGAGGATTTAATAGTTGCAGCAATGCATGAAGCTAAAAAAAATGCTGATAATTTATCAGAAAAAGAAATGAAATCTGTTACTGGAGGTATGCCAATGCCACCTGGAATTAAGTTTTAGTATGCAATCTAAAGAAGTTGATTTGTTAATAAACTTATTATCTAGCCTCCAAGGTATAGGACCTCGGTCTGCGAGGAGAATTGCTTTACAGCTGATAGCAAAAAAAAATACGCTGATGATGCCTTTAGGTAAAATGATGACAGATGTAGCTAAACTGATTGAAAGGTGCAAGAATTGTGGTAATTATGATTCTATAAACCCTTGTAGTATTTGTAATAACGAAAAAAGAGATAAAAGTATAATTTGTATAGTTGAAGAGGTTGCAGATTTATGGGCTTTGGAAAGAGGTAGGTTATATCAAGGTTTATATCATGTTTTAGGTGGCACATTAGATGCAATTAGAGGGGTGAGTCCCGAAAAATTAAAAATTGATTTTTTGCTTGAAAAAGTTAATGAGCAAAATATTAATGAAATTATTTTGGCAACATCATTAACAACTGCAGGTCAAACAACGGCCCATTACATAGTAAGCAAGCTTGAAAGAACTAAAGTAAAAATTACTAGATTAGCAAGAGGGTTACCGGCAGGAGGAGAGTTGGACTACTTAGATGAAGCAACCTTAAGCCAAGCTCTTTACGAAAGAATTGATGTTAATCAAAGCATAGGTGAAAAAAGATAATGCAAATTATAGTAGCTCCAGATAGCAGGTTAAACCAAATCTCAAAAAAAGTTGAAATTATAGATGATTCCATTATATCTTTTTTAGATCAAATGTTAGAATGCATGTATCAAAATAATGGAATTGGCTTAGCTGCACCTCAAGTTGGTATTTTGAAAAGACTTGTAGTAATTGACTGTAGTGATAATAAAGATATAAAAAAGCCATTAAAGCTTATTAATCCAGAAATAACTGAATTATCAAAAAATATTTCTGAGTTTGAAGAAGGTTGTTTATCGCTTCCATCGCAATATGCTAAAGTGATAAGACCTTCTAAAATAACTTTAAAATATACAAATACAGAAGGTTTGATTTGTGAAAATAAATTTAGTGGTTTAGAGGCAACTTGTATACAACATGAAATAGACCATTTGGACGGAAAGCTATTTGTTGATCACATTAGTAAGCTAAAAAAAAATATAATAATTAAAAAATTAAAGAAATTTAAAAAAAAAATATAGGATATGAATAAAGTATTAAGCTTAGCTTATTTTGCTGGAGGTTCTAAATTTACCTTAGATCCTTTTTTAGCTTTAAAAAACAGTAGACACGATTTAAAGATGATCTTTACAAAGTCACCCAAGAGAACAGGAGACGCACCTCTCCATTTAGGTAATAACGAAGCATGAATATTGATACATCCGTATCTAGGTATTTCTAAAACTTCTTTAGGCAATATCAAAC
>CACMKJ010000057.1 GCA_902614225.1 Rhodospirillaceae bacterium | reverse complement strand
TATTTATATAATCAATTTGATAGCTTAATTCTTTCAAAGAATTATTAAGCATAATTGAAATAAAGTTATCTTTAATTGAATTTATATTTATTTCATATTCATCGTATTGCCAACTAACTACCCAATTTTTTGATATATTTTTTATATCTGTATTTATACTGTACAGATAATTTATGTGATAACTAATTGCTAATAAAATAATTGATTCCTGTTCTTTTTTATTATCTATTTTACCTTCATAACCATTATCATAGGTCTCTGCAATAAAGTTTGTGTTGATTTCCCCCTTAGCAAAGGCTTCTTTTTTATAAATATCCATTAAAAAATCTATATTTGTTTCAATCCCCTCAACAGCTACATCTCTTAATGCTACTTGCATCTTACTTAACGCATCATTTCTATCTTTTCCTTTAGAAATAATTTTTGCAAGCAATGAATCATAATAAATAGAAACTTCTCCTCCTGATTGATACCCGTTATCAACTCTTATGTCACCGACAGGATAGTTAATATTTACAAGTCTTCCCGCTGAGGGTAAAAAGTTCTTTTTTGGTGACTCAGCACATAACCTTGATTCAAAAGCCCAGCCTTGAACTTTAACATCATTTTGTTTAATTTTTAGTTTCTTATTATTAGCAACATTAATCATTTCTTCCACTAAATCTATACCTGTTACCAACTCAGTTACAGGATGTTCAACTTGTAACCTTGTATTCATTTCCAAAAAGTAAAAATTTTGTTTCTGATCAACTACAAACTCTACAGTTCCAGCAGATGAATAATTTACCTCCTTAGCCAAGCTTGTAGCTTGTTCACCCATTTTGACTCTTGTAACGTTATCAATAAATGAACTAGGAGCTTCTTCAATAATTTTTTGATGTCTTCTTTGGATAGAACATTCTCTTTCACCTAACCATATGATATTACCGTGATTATCAGCTAAAATTTGCATTTCTATATGTCTTGGCTTTTCTATATATTTCTCTATAAAAACTCTATCATCGCCAAAAGCGTTTAAAGCCTCATTTTTAGCAGCAGTTAATAGTTCTTCAAATTCATTTTTATTGTTAGCAATTCGCATACCTTTCCCACCGCCACCTGCAGAAGCTTTTATCATTACTGGATAACCAATTTTTTTTGCTTCATTTAATCCTTCTTTAACATTCTTAATAGCATGCTCATAGCCTGGAATACAATTAACACCCGCTTTTTTTGCTATTTTTTTTGATTCTATTTTATCTCCCATCAATTCTATAGCTTTATGTGAAGGTCCTATAAAAATAATTTTTTCTTTATTTAGTTCTTTTACAAAACCTGAATTTTCTGAAAGAAAGCCATAACCAGGATGAATTGCATCTACAGAGAACTTCTTTGACATTTCAATTAATTTTTCAGTATTTAAGTATGAGCCTTTAAGGGGATCGTCTCCTAATAAATAGCTTTCGTCGCAATATGTTAAATGCAGTGAAGCACTATCATCTTTTGAAAAAACCCCTACAGTTTTAATACCTAATTTTTTACATGATTTTGCTATTCTGATAGCAATTTCACCTCTATTTGCAATTAAAACTTTTTTAATCATTTTATTATAATGGAATATTATCGTGCTTTTTCCAAGGGTTTTTAAGGTCTTTATTGCGTAGTATTTTAAAAGCATTTATTACTTTAATTCTGGTAATATCAGGCTTTATGACTTCGTCAATATATCCTCTAGATGCAGCAATATAAGGATTAGAAAATTTTGTCTCATAATCTATGATATGTTCTTTTAAAGCTTTTTCATCTGCATTTTTATAAATTATTTTAGCCGCTCCTTCAGCACCCATTACAGCTATTTCTGCGGATGGCCAAGCATAATTGATATCTCCTCTTAAATGCTTCGATGACATTACATCATATGCTCCCCCATAAGCTTTTCTAGTGATCAACGTAACCTTTGGAACAGTTGCTTCTGCATAAGCAAATAATAATTTTGCACCGTGTTTTATAATACCATTAAACTCTTGATCAGTACCTGGCAAGAAGCCCGGGACATCTACAAATGTTAATAAAGGAATATTAAAACAATCACAAAATCTAACAAACCTTGCTGCTTTCCTTGAAGAATTAATATCTAAACACCCTGCTAATGCCAATGGTTGGTTTGCGACTATACCGATAGAACGTCCTTCTAACCTTATAAAACCTATTACTATATTTTTAGCAAAATCTTTTTGTACTTCCAGAAAATCCTTTTCATCAGCAACGTTTAATATCAATTCCTTTATATCATAGGCTTTATTTTTATCTTGAGGAACAAGCGTATTAAGTGAGGGTATATTTCTATTTATACTATCATTAAATTTTTTAAATTTTTGTCCAGAAATATTAGATTGAGGTAAAAAGTCAAAAAGTCTTCTTAATTGTTGTAATACTGTAATCTCATTATCAAATGAGAAGTCGGCTACGCCAGATTTTGTAGTATGAGTATTAGCCCCACCAAGATATTCTGTATTAACATTTTCATGCGTAACTGTCTTTACTACCTCTGGCCCTGTTACAAACATATATGATGTTTGTTCAGACATAAAAATAAAATCAGTCATTGCCGGTGAATACACCGCTCCTCCTGCACATGGACCTAATATTGCTGATATCTGAGGAATAACTCCTGATGCAAGCACATTTCTTTGAAATACTTCAGCATATCCACCTAGAGCAGCTACACCTTCTTGTATTCTTGCTCCACCAGAGTCATTTAATCCAACAACAGGGATTTTATTTTTCATAGCCATATCTAATATTTTACATATCTTATTTGCGTGTTCCTCTCCTAAAGACCCGCCATAAACTGTAAAATCTTGGCTATAAATTAAAACATCGGAGCCATTTATTTTACCATACCCAGTAACCACTCCATCTCCTAATATAGCAGGTTCCTCTTGAGTATGCTGTGAGCTTTTTCCTTTTACAAACATTCCAATTTCATTAAATGAATTATCATCTAATAAAACTTCAATTCTCTCTCTTGCTGTAAGCTTTCCTTTCTTATGCTGGGCTTCAATCCTTTTTTGACCACCTCCAACTTTAGCAACATTAATTTGTTTCAAATAATGATTTATCTTTTTATTCATACTGTTCCCTATCAAAAAAGCTTATAAATTTTATAATATCAGTGAAAAAACTTTTTTTAAGCAAAAAGTTTTTTTTTGATTCACTGTCTTCTCCCCATACACTTCTATTATATTCATATTCTAAGTTACTATCTTTCCAAGCCAATCCCGCATCAATATCATTAAATAATATATTAAGGGGTATTATAATAGAATTAGTTGTTTTTACTAAAAA
>CACMKJ010000056.1 GCA_902614225.1 Rhodospirillaceae bacterium | reverse complement strand
CTGGATTTATACTCAAACTCCAGATGAAATTTTAAGATCTAAAAAAGATTTATTAATTAAATCGACACTAAATTCAAGAATCCAAAAAATTGTTAATGAAGTTGTAGATTTAAAGTTAGAAAGTAGAAATAAAAATATTCAAGTAGCTGTTATTGTAATGAATTATGAAGGGGCAATAAAAGCTATGAAAGGAGGAAAAGACTGGAATTTTAGTAAATTTAATAGAGCTACCCAATCAAAAAGGCAAGTGGGATCAATATTTAAAACTTATGTATATCTGGCTGCACTAAATAGAGGAATCTCTATTAATAAAACTATGCTTGATTCCCCAATAGTCGGTCAAGAGTGGTCTCCTAAAAATTTTGGAAATAAATATGAAGGAAGAATATCAATAAAAAGAGCATTTGCAAAATCATCTAATGTAGTAGCGGTAAAAATTTCAGATATGATGGGAAGAGATTTAATAATTGAGGAAGTTAGAAAGTTAGGGGTTACTTCTCAGATACCAAATGAATTATCTATGCCACTAGGGGTTGCCGCAATGTCTTTACTTGAGGTGGTGGGCTCATATGTTCCAATATGTGGTGAAGGAAAACCTATAATACCATATGGGATAGAAGAAATAAACTTGAGGAATGGCGATAGCTATTGGAAAAGAATAAAGCCAGAAAGAAAAAAAATTATAAGTTATAAAGTTAATAATAATATGAAGAGATTATTAAGAGAAGTAATAGTTGAAGGAACGGGTAAGCAATTATCTAAATTACCGTTTACGGTATTAGGGAAAACAGGGACAACACAAAATAATAGAGATGCTTGGTTCTTAGGATGTTCTAAAGGATATGTAATAGGTGTGTGGAATGGTAGAGATGACGATAAAAGCATGAAGAATGTATTTGGTTCTACATTACCTTTAAGTATATTTAAAAATATTGCGGAAAGGATTTAGCATTATTTTTTAATTAAAATAGGTGTACCTAGTGATATTTTTTTCCATATTTTAAGCATTTGCTGGTTAGAAATAGCTATACATCCTTCTGTCCAATCATTATCTAAGTTATGGTAACTGCGGTCATATCCAGTATTTGGGACTCCATGTATCATAATTTGTCCGCCTGGATGGTAATTAAGTTCTAATGCTCTCCTTATATCCCAAGGGTTAGGATAGGAAACTTTTAAAGCAAGAAAAAAAGAGCTCTTACTAATTTTATCTTCAATAAAGTAAAGTCCTTCAGGTGTTTTACCGTCTCCTTTCTTGATTTTAGTACCTATTGGTTCAAAACCAAGAGAAATTTTGAATTTTTTTAATACTTTGCCTTTATTATACATAGTTATATCTCTTTTTTCTTTATTAACTATGATGAAATCTATATTTTCTGAAGCACCTAGATGTTTAGCGAAGAATAGCAAAAAAAATAAAACACTTTTCATAATGTCAAAGTACCATCAATTAATTGGTTATTTTTATTTACTTTATGATTTTCATTTATATTTATGCTTTGTATAGAGTTGAATGAATTACAAGAGTTACAAAAGGGATACCAATTGTTATAACTCAAGTCACAAATATTGCATTTCCAGTAAATATCATTAGTACTTTTATCATGTAATAATTTAAGTTCTTGTATTAAGCCATCATTTGTTTTTAACTTTTTTTCTATTTTATATAAAAAGTAATATGCTTCTTTTGAAGGTTTAAAGCTTATTGATTTTTGTAGATCACTTTTGGATGATCCCCATATTTTTGCTTTATATTTAAGTTTTCCCAAAATTAAATATTTATAATATAGATGGTTATTTTTAACTAAAATTTTCGAAATTATTTTTAACTTAGATATAGCATCTTTCTCAGCAAAGCTGTCTTCAAGACATTGTTCAATGTTAGGGTTAGGATTTATTAGCCAATACTTTTTTAAAATTTTTATAAGTTGATTCTGATTTTTTGCTAAATTCAATTTACAGTATAAGTTCATAAAAGGTGGAAAAAAATTATTCAACTTTATTGCTTTGCTTAAAAATTTTTTTGCATTATTTATTTCTTTTAAATAATAATATCCTAAAGCGGTTTGAAAATAAGCAATGCTAAGTATTTCTTTGTTTGATTTATTGCTTGCTGATATTTTTTTTTCTAAGTAGTTAGATAAATCAATCCAATTATTATTTTGAACACAAAACTTAAATATATCTTTTTGAATCCATGAGAAATCAATCTTTTTATCTAAGGATTTATTTAATATATTATTGAAAAGTTTTTGATCTTTATTTTTGACTGAATAAGCTATCAGGCTCTTAATAGCTAATGGTTTTAAAACTTTAATATTCAACATTTTTGTCAAAAGTGTAAATGTATTATTTTGGTCACCTTTATAGAGCGAGCTTTGCAACTCTAGTAAAATAAGCAACGGGGCGTCATTAAGTGATTTTTTTGCAATACTTAAGCTTTTAAGAACTTCCTTTTTATTACCATAAAAAGAGGCAATGATGCCATTATTTAATGCAGATATTGCAGTATTTTTTTTTCTTTTCTCTATTTTTAGTAAAGTTTTTTTAGGAAGATTATATAAGCTGAATATAAGTGATAGTAGTGTATAAATAAAAAAAAATATAAATACTAACGAGATTATTAAAAAAGAAGGAGAAGTTGTAAGTTGCCAGTCAAACCATTCTATTACTACTTTACCGTTACTATTAGAAAACCACATAGCCAATGAGCTTATAAAGGTCATTAGCAATATTAGAAAAAAAATTTTTAGCAATTAATTTTTAACTTTTAGTGCTGCAGTAGTTTTTGCCAAAATATTTTCTGCGGCAACACTAGCATCTTTTTTTGCTTTAGCCTCTTTAAGCCAAGCGTCTAGCACACCTCTGGCATTTACCTCTAAAGTATCAATTTCTGTTATAGCTTTTTCTAAATTCCCTTTAGAAATAGCTTCTTCAGCTCTTAATAAAACGCCTTCCATACCTTTGATATTTTCACTATTTGTTGGTTTTATTTTAACTAATTTTGAGATTTCATCTTTTAAGCTGTCTTTCCAAGTTATATCACTTTTTGTTTTCATTGAGTCTCTTAACTCTCCTGCTCTTGCGCTTAATCTAGCAGCTAAATCTGATAAAGTAGGTGCTCCTCCTTTAGCAAACCTTAACAAGGCAGGGTCAAGGCCTTCTTGACCTAAAGCCACTAACTGAGGGGAGTAAGGCACTCCAGATTGAAGCCTATCTACCAAGCTTTTTGCTAAATATAAACGATCAGATAATTCTGACTTACTTGAGGATAACATTAGTTTGGAGGTATTTTGAATTTTTTGTTCAAGTTCTACTATTTTATTATTGTTTTTTTCTTCTGCTGATAAAATTCTTTCGCTAGTCTGATTAGTTTTTGTA
>CACMKJ010000055.1 GCA_902614225.1 Rhodospirillaceae bacterium | reverse complement strand
TATTGTCGAAATGTGATCTTCCCAATCTTGTATTAAAGGTTTTATTCCTTCAAGCTTAGGTAATTTTCCATTTATAAAATCTAGAAAAGAGTCCCCGGAGCAATCAATATATTTATTTTTTCTTCTTATGAAGTACATTGGTACTGATAAGGCAAACTTTACATATTTTAAAAATCCAAAGTCATTTTCAAATGCTACCTTAAGAGTACCACATCTATCAGAATCAGTGTTGGTCCATACATATCTTCTTTTGCTAACAAATCCATTAACTTTTCCCTCACTTAAAGGTGAATTTGCAAATAATGCTGTTAAAATAGGTTGAATTTTTACTGAAAGTAGCATTTTATTTTTCATATCTTCTTCATTCATATAGTCAAGATTTGCCTGAACAGTACATGTACTTAGCATCATGTCTAAACCATTAGTACCTTTTTTAGGCATATAGTTTTTCATTATTTTATATCTCGGTTTAGGCATCCAAGGGATAGATTTTGTGTTTTCAAATGGTCTTGACCCCAAACCTAACATTGTAATATTCAGTTTTTTTCCTACTTCTTTGACTAACTTCAAATGTTCATTAGTTTCTTTACAAGCACTGTGAATATCTTCTAGTGGTGCCCCCGATAGCTCAATTTGTCCGCCAGGTTCAAGAGTAATTGACTGATTGTTTTTCTTAAGTGCTACTATTTTTCCTTCTTCATGAACTTTATGCCATCCATATTTAGAAATCTCTATAAGGAAACTTTCTATGCCATTCTTACTTTCATAATCAAGTGGTTTAAACAGCTTATCTTCTTTAATATAGTTATAAGCAAATTTTTCATGTTCAGTACCTACTTTCCAATCTTCTTTTTTCTTACTTCCAAGCTTAAACCATTCAACTAATTGCTCAGTAGAAATGATTTTAGTGTTTGAATCCATCTTTAAATATTTTGATAACTTTGGAGTATAGAAATAGCAAGTATTGCTGCTGTCTCAGCCTTCAAAATTCTATTGAAAAGTTTTACAGGTTTCACGTGGTTAAAACTTTTTATCAGCAAAACCTCACTAGGTGAAAAACCACCCTCTGGTCCAATTAAAAAAGCAACCTTTTTTTTTTTTAAATTTTTAAGCTGGTTTTGCAAAATATCATCCTCCATAGACTCATTACAAAAAAAAAGAATATCAGAATTCTTTTGAGATTGCTCTAAAATTTTTAATAATGTATTTTTCTCTTCTATTCTAGGCAAGGTTAATCTATCTGAGACCTCGCTTGCTTCCTTAACATGCAAAAAAGCTTTTTCTTTATTAAAATTTTTATTGTTGGTTCTTTCTGTAATAATAGGGACTAATTTTTCTATACCTAACTCTGTAACTTTTTCAATCATCCACCTAGTATTATGATTTTTAATTAAAGCAAAATATAAGGTTGGTCCTAATTCTTTTTTTTGATTTTTAATTTTTTTAATACAATTGAGATAATTTTTTTCTCTTTCAAAACTTGCTTTCCACTCTCCATCTAAGCCATTAAAAATTTTAACGGTATCCCCATCATAAAGTCTTAAAACATTTTTTAAGTAATGCTTATCATTATGATTTAATTCTATCTTTGCATTTAATTTTAATTCTTTATCGATAAATAATCTTGGTATATTCTTACTATTCATTACACATTTAAACTATGTCTATAATTAAAAAGTTTATTTTAACATCTAGATATGATAGGCCACTAGGAATTTTATTACTTTACATTCCTTGTATTTGGGGTATCAGTCTATATAATTTTAGTATATCAGAAGATATATTGTTATGTGTAATTTTTTTAGCTGGAGCCTCAGGAATGAGAGCTTTGGGTTGTATTTGGAATGATTACACTGATAAAGATTTCGACAAAAAAATAAATAGAACAAAGACAAGATTGATTGCTTCCGATCAAGTTAGCAATAGAGAAATAATAATATTTGTATTAATAAATGCCGCTATTGGTTCTTTTCCATTATATTTTATTCCTCTACATTCTATTTTGATATCGTTTGCTATACTACCCATTGTTATAATTTATCCTTACATGAAGAGATATACTTGGTGGCCACAATTTTGGCTAGGTTTATGCTTTAATTGGGGGATCTTTATAGGACACTCTGTTTACAATCAAAATTTATTACAGATAGAACTAATTTTATTTTACCTAGGAGCCGTTTTTTTTACGATAGGTTATGATACTATTTATGGATTTCAAGATGTATTAGATGATGAAATTGTTGGAGTTAAATCAACATCTTTAAAATTTAAAAATAGGCCAAAATATTTTTTATCTATTATATATATTATCTGTTTTTCTTTTTGGTTGACTTCTCTTTATCTTCTCAAAAAACCTATTTTCACATTATGTTTATTTTTTTTAGCCTTTTTCCTTTTTTTTGTAGTTATAATGCTTACCAATACTAATGATATAAAAGAATGTAAAAATACATTTAGATACAATACATATTTTAGTTTTGTAGTTATGATGATATTAGTTTTTAATTAAGTAACTCATGAAATTAGCAATTTCTCTTATTATACCTACTTACAACGAGGAAAAAAATGTAAATATAATTTTGCATAATATAAAATTAATTAATGCCAAAGAAAACTTAATCGTAGACGGAAATTCTATTGATAAAACTAAGTTTCTCTTGAAGAGTTTAAACATGATTTCTACCGAACCATCTAGAGGATTGCAACTAGCAACCGGGGCTAAGAATAGCTCACAGCTTTGGTTTTTATTTGTTCACGCTGATACCAAACTAAATTTGTACAATGTTGATGAGATAAAAAATTTTCTAAAAAAAAAACTTTATAACAAAGTTGCTTATTTTCATTTAAGTTTTAATAGCTCTTCTACTTTATCAAAATTAACTTCAATATGGGCTAATTTTAGAACAAAATACTTTAAATTACCGTATGGTGATCAATGTTTATTGATTAGCAAAAGATATTATGAAAAGTTAGGCGGATTTAAAACGATAGCAGTGATGGAGGATATGGACCTAATGTTAAGAATTCCTAAAAATAACAAATATTTTTTCAAAACTCATATAGAAACGTCTTTTCATAAATACAACATTAATGGGTTTTTTAAACAATCTTTAAATAACATAATTAAGCAAATTAGGTTTCTTTTAAAATGAAAAAAAATATTTTTATGATGAGCAAGGTTCCCATTAAAGGAAATTTTAAAAAGAGATTATCTAAGCAAGTTGGTTTTATTAAAAGTAAAAGGCTTATATGCAATAACATAGAAAAGATTCATAAACTATTTTTAAGAAGAAAAGCTTATTCTATGAAATATTATGTAATTCCTTATAAAAAATTTAGAAGCTACTCTTTTTCTTTTTATAACAAGTGTATATTACAAAGCAAAGGTAGCTTGGGTGATAAGATGTGGTATTTAATAAAGTCTCAACATAATCCAATGATTATAATTGGAAGTGATATTCCCAAAATAAACCTTAAAGCCATTTCTTATTCTTTTGAAATATTACGCAAATATGATGTAGTAATTGGCCCCACATATGATGGCGGATTTTGGTTGATAGGATACTCCACTAAAAAAAAATATCTCAATCCTTTTAATAGTATTAGATGGAGCACCAAAAATACTTTATCTGATCTAATTATGAATTTAAAAAAAATGAAACTTTCTTACAAATTTACTTATAAACTAAGAGATATTGACAATAAAGCTGATTATTGCGAAAATAAAAATGATTAGTATTTACTAATGAGACGTATATTTTAATAACCTTTGAAGGGAGAAAATTATGAATGGACAATTAGATCCGTCAGATTACACGGGAATGAGTTTTTGGATTATTTCTGCTGCTATGGTGGCTGCTAC
>CACMKJ010000054.1 GCA_902614225.1 Rhodospirillaceae bacterium | reverse complement strand
AAAGTCAATCAGCATATTACTCATTTTTTCTCTTTTTAGCCAATTTTTCATCATTGATTAGGTGATGTTTTGCTAGGAATCATGAAATGAAAAATGACCACATTTACTTAAATGTGACTATTAACCCAGTAAAGGGTTACATAATGGGTGGTATTAGAAACAGAAAATATTAGTATGAAAATAAACTTAGTAGTATTAGAAATCCATTTTATTCCTTATGCAAATCTATAGGAGGTCAAAAAATTTCATTTGAAAAAAAACACTGATTCATTTTTATAATATTAATTTTAAAATACTACCAAACTCTTCTAATAATATAAAATGCTTCCGCTTTTTTAAGTCCAGCCTCAGAACCTCTTTTTATTGCTAAAGCCTTAATTGTATTAATAGACCTTGGGTGGGGTGCTAATTTTAATTCATTGACATAAGCATTAAGAGCTAATAATTTTTTTTTCCAAACATTCTGTATATTCACATAAAAGTTTGGTTTAAAAATATATGGCAAAGTGTTAGGAGCTTGTTCAGTACTTGATGGAGTCTCAAAAGCTCTAATTTCAGGCATTATGTTGTGATAAGCTATAGGTCTTAGTGCGGCTAAAGTAGTCTGTGCTGCAATTTGATGATCACTATTCATATCATATGGGTGATGTATATAAACTATATCTGGTTTAAGTTCTTCAATAATTTTTTCAAGGTTTCTTACTATTTTTAATTGAGGAATCTTATCCAATTGTTGATCAGGATAACTAAAGACTTTAAATAAATTAACTCCTGCCATCTCACTCCATTTTTTTGCATTATTTAATCTTTGAGGATTTCTATCTTGCTTATTTTTTTTTGCATCTTCTCCTTTTGATAATATAACAATGTTTACTTCATCACCATAAATTGCATGTTTAATTAAAGTTCCTCCTACTCCTAATGCTTCATCATCAGGGTGAGCAACAATACATAATATATTTTTACAATTATTGCTGCCACTTCCTTGATAAGTTAATTCTTTTCCACCTAACTTGGCTTTTTCTATAATAATTGCCTTACCATCACCAGCATAAAAGTGTGCTCCTGGATAAGGTGCTGACAATGCCCTCACCTTGCGCAATATTTCTTGTGAAGATAGTGATAAATTTAAGGCTCCATCTTTAGGACCTCTTTTTCTTGTATAATCTCTTTTTCCTTTAATTATTTTTCCTTTATTTTTTCCATTTAAAATACTTAATAAGTGCTTATCTAACAATTGAATTATGGCATTATCCATTTGTTTTCTCAATAAAGAAGCAGTTGTATTCTCATTAATGAGAATTTTCTTTTTACAATATATGGGACCAAAGTCTATCTTTTCAGACATTTTAAATATAGTCATTTCAGTTTCAATTAATCCATCCAATATGGCCCAAACTATTGGCGAACAACCCGGTCTTTCAGGTAGTCTTGCAGCATGAGCACCTAATACTCCTTTTTTAGATAACTTTAATAATTCATTTTTAATAATATCTGATATTCCAATTGCTATAATTAAGTCTACATCTTTATATTTTTTTATCTTTGTAGTTATTTCATTAACATTTTTTTTATAATAAAAAATATTTTTATCTTTTGTACCATTTAAAATATCAACATACCCTGAAACTCTTTTTTTATTCTCTGGAGACAAACAAAAAGTTGCTGATAAATTTACAAATTTTTTATTTTTTAAAAACCTATAGGTTTGTAAACCACAATTTAGACCAGCAATTAATATTATATTATAATTTTTTTTAGAAACCATTTTCAGTTTTTATTTCTTAAATAACTTTTATAATTATAATATAGAAATATTTTGATTTAAAAACTCTTTTATTGATTAATAAAAAAACAAACAAACAATAATATATTTAAGCAAGTTTAAAAATTTGTACTAGGATTACTTCAATGAAAAGATAAAAAATTGTATATAAAAATGAAAATAAAAAAATATACCCCTAATTGGTGGGAAAAAGGTTGTGAAGAAATTTCAAGCAGTGATGCTACCATGAAAGGCTTAATAAAAAACTTTAGTGATAGTAAACTTAGTAGCATAAGAAATCCTTTTTATTCATTATGCAAATCTATAGTGGGCCAACAAATTTCAGTAGCTGCTGCTAGTGCTATCTGGCTCCGATTAGAGAATAAATATAATATTTTTGATGAATATTTTTTCAAACAAACTGATTTAAAAGAACTTAAAAAAATTGGCTTATCAGAGAGGAAAGCAACTTATTTGATTAATCTGTCACAAGTATTTAAAAACGCTAACACTTATAATCATTGGAGCAAATTAAATGATCAGGAGATATATTCAAAGTTAATCAAAATAAAAGGTATAGGACCATGGAGTATTAAAATGTTTATGATTTTTTGTTTAAATCGTCCAGATATCTTTTCTGCAGATGATATAGGTCTTCTTAAAGCTATAGGAAAAAATTATTTTAAAAACATTAGACCAACTAAAGATGAGGCTGAAAATTTTTCATTAAAATGGAAACCCTGGCGAACTATAGCTAGTTGGTATTTATGGAGAAGCATAGATCCAGTAGTAGTTCTTTATTAAATATTTTTTGGCCAAATATTTGTTAAAGAAAATAGTTTTTCCAAATAAGCTGATATTTGGAAGCATCTTTTGTCCTCATAATGTGGTGCTACTACTTGGATTCCAATCGGCAAACCTGAACTAGAAAAACCACAATTAATTGTTGAAGAGGGATGTTTTGTAAGGTTAAAAGGATATGTAAAAGGAGTCCAACTAAATAAATCGTTACTCTCATAATTTTTTGGAATTATTTCATCACATTCCAAAGGCAAAACAGGCACTGTTGGGCCTATCAAGACATCAAATTTTTCAAATAAGTAAGATAAGTATGTTGCATTTTCAGCTCTCCTAGCCTCAGCAGCTAAAAAATCAAATACAGAAAATTTATTACCCTCATTAATGAATTGTAAAAAGTTTTCATCTATTTTAGAAAATTCTTCCTTATCTATTTTTTTTGATAAATTTGCAGCTCCTACATACCACATCGTTTTAAAAATATCTGCAGGGTTATTTGGCCAAATTATTTTACTATCAAATGTTAATTGTAACCCTTCTTGTTTAAGTTTTTTTAAAATACTTTCATAAACAACCTCAACTGAATTTTCTAAGGAAATTTGATTAAAAAAATTTTTCATACCCCAATATTTAAAAACACCAATTTTTAAATTTTTAATATCATTGAAATCAAATTGATTATAATTTACTTTATCGTAAGGTAGTGAATACCAATCATCTTTATCTGGTTTTGCAATAACATTCATTAAAAGCGCCCCGTCTGCAACAGTTCTACTAATTGGGCCTATATTTGCTACTGTACCAAATGGTGAAATAGGATAGGCCGGCACTTTCCCAAAAGTAGGCTTATGTCCAAACAGTCCACAAAAACTACAAGGAATTCTTACGGAACCTCCTCCATCAGTACCTATCGATAAAGGCCCCATTCCTGCTGCTACAGCAGCGGCAGAGCCTCCTGAACTTCCTCCTGAATTAAGTTCAATATTCCATGGATTTATAGTGGCTCCATATCTTTTACTTTGTGTAGTTCCTTTATGTCCAAATTCAGGAGTTGTGGTTTTACCTAAAACTATACCGCCTTGTTCCAAAATTTTTTTTACCACCGGGGCATCTTTATCACTTGTAATTGGCAGGCTTTCAATAAATGACCCTCTTCTTGTAGGATAATCCTTTGTAACTAATAAGTCTTTAATACTAATTGGTACTCCATCTAAAATTCCTTTAACTTTTCCAGAACTCCAGCGTTCTGAAGATAGTTTTGCTTGTTGTAAAATTTTTTCTTTATCGAAACAAACAAAAGCATTAAATTGGGGATTTTTATTTTCTAATTGTTTAATTATTTCCAAAGATACTTCTAATGGATTGGTTTCGCTATTTTTATACATACTTAATAAATCAACAGCTGATAATTTGTACAATTCATTTTTCATATTTATATTTTAATTTTTATCATTATGATTACAATATATATTTCAATTAAAGGTAAACAGATGAAGCAATTTATTGATTTTTATATGGTTGTAATATCTCCATGGTGTTATTTGGGCTTAAATAGATTAATTTCAATTTCAAAAACATATGACATTAAAATTAATATTAAACCCATTGATATATTTTCTATCTTTAAAGAATACGGTACTAAAGGTGTAAAAGAGAGGCCTCTTCCTGTTCAAAAAAATAGAATTAATGAAATTAAAAGGTGGGGAAACTATTTA
>CACMKJ010000053.1 GCA_902614225.1 Rhodospirillaceae bacterium | reverse complement strand
AGACTTAATGAAAAAAATTTATATAAATAGAATTTTTGATCCCTCTATACCTAAAATTAGTTATAATGAGTCTCTTTTGATTAAATGCTTTTATAATATATTAATAAATTTTTATGAAAATAAAAAGTGTACTGAAATAAAGATTATAACAAAAATTAACCATGATACGTTTATTAAATCAGAAGAACTTCAAAAGGTTTTAAAGCTACCAATACATGTTAAAATTATAGGAAATGGAGAAAGTTTAGATGAAAATATTGAAATTTAGATAGTGGTTATGTAATAACTATTGAAAATATTACTGAAATGATAAAAATTCAAAGAGCCGCTGCTTGGTCTGATATAGCTAAAAGAATTGCTCATGAAATTAAAAATCCTCTCACACCAATACAATTATCTGCAGATAGATTAAAGCATAAATACTTAAGCAATATTCGTGATGACAAGCAAACCTTTATAAATTGTATAGATACAATAATAAGACAAGTTTCTAGTATTCATAGAATGGTAAATGATTTTTCAACTTTTACTAAAATGCCAAGGCCAATTTTTGAGAATATTTATATCAATAAGTTAATCTTAAGTAATATAAGTATGTTAAAATTATCAAATAAAACAATTTTAATAAAAACTAAAATTGATAAGAAAAAAAATATATTTTTAAAGGCTGACCCTAATTTAATTGATCAAGCCTTTAACAATTTAGCCCAAAATGCAATAAATTCAATTAAAGAAAAAGCTACTTTAGTGAATGATCATAAAGGAGAAATTATTATTTCATTAGAAATTAAAAAAGAATTTTGCAAACTAAAAATGATTGATAATGGTATGGGTTTACCAAAAAATAAAGAGTTTTTGACGGAACCATATATTTCAAGATCAAAAAATGGCTCAGGTATTGGTCTAGCAGTGGTAAAAAAAATTATGCAAGATCATAATGGTAACATTGAATTAGAAAACATTAAAAATAATAAAGGTGCAAAAGTAAGCTTGTTGTTTCCATTAAATTAATTTTACAGTAATATGCTTGCAATGAAAAAAGATATTATTATAGTTGACGATGAAAAAGATATTAGAGAGTTGATTTCTGGTATACTCTCAGATGAAGGATTTGAGACTAGGTTAGCAAAAGATATTGATAGCTTAAAAATTGAACTTATTAAAAGGTTACCTTCATTAATTTTACTAGATGTGTGGCTAGATCAAAGCAATGCTGATGGTATCGATATTTTGAAAGTTTTAAAAAAAAGTTATCCGTATATTCCAGTTATTATGATAAGCGGTCATGGAACTATAGATATGGCAATCAATGCATTAAAAATAGGTGCGTTTGATTTTATTGAAAAACCATTTGATAGCAATATTTTAATTATGAGCATTACTAGAGCTATAGAAATTTCAGAATTAAAAAAGCAAAATAAGGAACTATTGAAAGATGAGCATACTAAAAGTACATTTCTTGGTAAATCAAATATTGCTTCAAATATTAGATCTACTGTAGAAAAAGTTGCACCTTCGGAAAGTAGAGTATTGATAAAAGGCCCATCTGGTTCAGGAAAGAAATATTTAGCAAAATTAATTCATAGTAAATCAAATAGAAATGAGGCTACTTTTATTACTGCTAATACTAAAAGAATACTTACTAATAACTTAGAGAGTGATTTATTTGGATCAGAAAACACAGACGGAGTTATTACAAAAATAGGTTTAATAGAACAGGCTCATAAGGGTACTTTATATATTGATGAAATTTGTAATTTAGACAATACCTTACAAGCTAGATTAGTTAAATTACTTACAGAAAAAGTAATTCAAAGAGTAAATGGTAAATATAATATAGACATCAATGTTAGAATTATATGTGGAACGTCAAAGAATATAAAATCAGAAATTGAAAACAAGAAATTCAGAGAAGACTTATTTTATAGATTAAATGTAGTTCCATTAAATACTCCTGCATTAAATGATAGAATAGAAGATATACCAGATTTAATCGATTATTTTCTTAAAGTATGTAGTAAGGAATTAGGTGTAGCAAATACTAAACTATCAAAAGAGGGATATAATTATTTACAATCTAGAAAATGGTCTGGCAATATTAGAGAGTTAAAAAATGTAATTGAAAAAATACTAATACTTTCTCCTAAAGATAACACTGAAAGTTTAAGTCTTGATTTTATAAATTTTGAACAAGAAAAGGATGAAGAAGGTTTCGAGGCATTAGTTCAAAAAAAAATGCTAAGCTTATCATTAAAAAAAGCTAGAGAGTTTTTTGAAAGAGAATATATTAAGGTTCAAATGAAAAGGTTTAATAATAATGTTTCAAGAACTGCTAATTTTATTGGAATGGAAAGATCTGCATTACATAGAAAATTAAAAAATTTAAAGTTAAATTAAGGATATATATGAAAATTATTATTTGCGGAGCAGGTGAAGTTGGCTTTAGTTTAGCTAAATATTTGTCATCTGAGAATATGCAGGTGACTGTTATTGATGAAGATACAGAAAAACTTCATAAAATGACTAGTACAATTGATGTTAGGTCAATTGCTGGTAAAACTTATAATCCTAATATATTGGATGAAGCAGCTGTAAAAGATGCTGATTTATTAATAGCAGTTTCTGAAAATGATGAAAGTAATATATTGGTATGCGAAATGGCAAAAATCTTATTTAATGTGCCAAATACTATTGCAAGAATAAAAGAAAAAGAATTATTAAAAGAAAAATGGTTAGACTTGTTTTCTGATAAAGGGTTTAAAATAGATAATATTATTTCACCAGAAATTGAAGTAGCAAATATGCTAGCTAGGCTAGTAGCAGTGTCAGGAGCACATGATTTAATATCTTTTGTTGAAGATAAAGTTAGACTAATAGGACTCAAGCTTGATGAAAGTTGTCCTGTTTTAGATACGCCACTAGGGCAACTAACTGAGCTATTTCCAGATTTGAACACAAAAATTGTTTTAATGACTAGAGATGAAAAAGTTTTTATACCTGATAAAATGGAACAACTTCAGGAAAATGACGATATTTATATGATAGCAGATACCAATAACACTAAAAGAATATTATCTGTATTTGGAAAAAAACTTATTGATTCTAGAAAAATTATTATTATAGGAGCTGGCATAATTGCAATAAACATTGCAAAAATTTTAGAAATAAATGAACCTGATGCAGAAGTTACTATAATTGAAAATAATAAAGATAAAGCAGAAAAAGCGGCAATACAACTTGAAAAAACTAATGTTTTATTTGGAGATGCAGTAGAAAGCGATATTATGATAGAGGCTGATATTGCAAATGCAGATATTGTATTTTCTGTAACTAATAGTGATGAAATAAATACTTTAGTATCAATTTTGTCAAAAAAATTAGGAGCTAAAAATTGTTATGCATTATTAAATGAAGATAAATATCAGCCAGTTATTCCTAATTTAGATATTGATGGTATAATATCACCTAGGGAACTAACAGTATCTAGAGTACTAAAGTATATTAGAAAAGCTATAGTATCAGATGTTCATGAAATAAAAGATGGTTCAGCAGAGATAATAGAGTTTCAAATTAAAGAAGGATCTTCATTACTAGGATCAGAAATAAAACATTCAAATTTACCAGAAAATACATATATAGGAGCTATAGTAAGGCAGCATAAGGTTATTGATATTGATGGGAGTACTACTTTAGAATTGGGAGATATAGTTATAATGTGCTTATTACATAGCGCCATACAAAAGGTAGAAGACTTTTTATCAGAAGATAAAGAATTAATTTAAATGATTAATAATGTAACCTATTTTGCTTTCCAAAGTGTTTTTGTTTTATTTGGAGCTTTTACTTCTTTTGCTTTTTCAATTTCTTATTTTAGCGCTTCAAAAAAATCTCTAATATTTTTAGTTACTTTTCTTTTTATATTATTGATAATTTATTTTATTAATTTTTTAAAAAAAAACCTTATTTTGGGTAGACTTCACTTTATTTATTTTAGTATTACAGGCTGGTTTTTAATTATTTTGGTAAGTTCAATACCATTATTTGAATTGTTATCATATAGTAATTTTAATGAAATTATTTTTTATACTACTAGTCAGGTTACTAACTCAGGTTTTAATTTAAATAATGAAAAAATTAATAATAAAATAATATTATCTTTATGGGTTGCGATTATACAGAATGTTGGAGCAATATACGCTTTGCTGCTTTTTGTAGCTTATAGCAATTTTTTTTTAAACAGAAATTTTTTGCTTTTGTCAAAACAAAATATTATAAAGCTTTATTTTTTATATTTAT
>CACMKJ010000052.1 GCA_902614225.1 Rhodospirillaceae bacterium | reverse complement strand
GCTGGAATACTTGGTGCTTTAATGGGATCTTTATTAGCATTATTAGTTTGTTTATCTATATCCTTTCCTTTGGGCGTAATGGCATCTATTTATTTAGAGGAATTTGCTCCTAAAAACAAACTCACTGATATGATAGAAGTAAATATTAATAATCTAGCTGCTGTTCCATCCATTGTTTTTGGGCTGTTGGGTTTAGCAATTTTTCTAAATGTTTTTAATCTACCAAGATCATCTCCCTTGGCTGGCGGACTAGTGCTAGCGCTTATGACCTTGCCCACTATAATAATATCAAGTAGAGCGGCTATTAAAGCAGTTCCTCCTTCTATTAGAGAAGCAGCTATGGGTTTAGGTGCCAGTAAAATGCAGTCGGTAACACATCATGTACTACCTCTAGCAATGCCAGGAATGTTAACTGGAACAATTATTGGAATGGCTCAAGCTTTAGGAGAAACAGCTCCACTTCTTATGATGGGTATGGTAGCATTCATCGTAGATGTACCTCAAAGTATAACAGATCCTTCAACAGTGCTTCCTGCTCAGATATTTCTTTGGTCAGATCAACCAGAAAGAGGTTTTGAAGAAAAAACAGCTGCAGCTATAATGGTATTATTAGGATTTTTATTAACTATGAATGCATTGGCTGTTTTCTTAAGGAATAAATTTGAAAGAAAATGGTAATAGAAAGAGAGTAGACTATGTCAAAAGATCAGATTAAATTAGATATGGAAAACGTAAATGTATTCTATGGAAAAAAACAAGCCATATTTAATGTAGATTTAAAAATAAATAAAAATGAAGTAACAGCATTTATAGGACCTTCTGGATGTGGAAAATCTACCTTGTTGAGATGCTTTAATAGAATGAATGATTTAATAGATATATGTAAAGTATCAGGATCAATTCTTTTAGATGGTGTAGATATTTTAGATAAAAGACTTGATTTAGTTAGGTTAAGAACAAAAGTAGGTATGGTATTTCAAAAACCAAACCCTTTTCCTAAATCCATTTATGATAATGTTGCTTATGGGCCTAAAATTCATGGTTTATGTGAAGATGTTGCTGAATTAGACTCAATAGTGGAAAAAAGTTTGAAGTCAGCAGGGTTATGGAACGAAGTTAAAGATAGATTGAATGAACCTGGGACAGGAATTTCTGGAGGACAACAACAAAGACTTTGTATTGCAAGAGCCATTGCTACAAACCCTGATGTAATTTTAATGGATGAGCCATGCTCTGCTCTAGATCCAATAGCTACTGCAAAAGTTGAAGAATTAATGCAAGAACTTAAACAAAATTATACTATCATTGTAGTAACACATAATATGCAACAGGCAGCTAGAGTGTCACAAAAAACAGCGTTTTTTCATTTAGGAGAATTAGTTGAATTTGGAGAAACAGATAACATTTTCACGGCACCACAAGAAATAAAAACTAATGATTATATAACTGGTAGGTTTGGATAAATAGAAAGGAAAATTAATGATAGAAATACATGATCATATATCTTCTGCTTTTAATAATGAATTATCAGATTTAAATGATTCATTGTTAGAAATGGGATCAGAACTAGAAAAAATGTTTAATAAGACTTTACAAGCTCTTTCTGATAAAGATGAAAGCCTTGCCAAATCTATAATAAATGATGATAGAAATATTGATAATTTAGAAACCTCAGTTATATCTCAAATACAAATGCTTATTGCCAAAAGACAGCCTGTAGGAGTAGATTTGAGAATTTTAGTAGGTTGCACTAGAGTTGCAGGTTACCTAGAAAGAACAGGTGACTTATTAAGTAGTGTATGTAGAAGAGGAATAATATTAACAGAACACTCTATTCAAGATGAAATAAAAGATTTACTTTTTCTTGGAGAAAAAACTTTAAATCTTTTTAAAGAAAGTTTAGATGCATTCATAAACAAAGATTTCAAAAAAGCTACAGATGTTAGAATAAATGACTTAGAGATTGACAAAATTCATTTAAAAACATTTACAAACCTGCTAGAAAAAATGACAAGTTCTTCAAAACTAGTTGTACCAGGTACCCATATGTTATTTATATCTAAAAACTTTGAAAGAATTGGTGATCATGCTACAAATATTGCTGAGTCCATTGCATATATGGCCAGTGGAGACATAAAAATACCACCTAGAAAAAAATTAAACTGATGCTTAATATTTTAATAGTAGAAGATGATATAACAATAAGAGAACTATTAAATTATAATTTAAAAAATACTTATAAAATATTTGAAGCTTCCTCTGCAGAGGAAGCGCTTGAATTATGTGACGATCACAGTATACATTTGATCTTATTGGACTGGATGCTTCCTGAAATGTCTGGGCTGTCCTTTTTGAGAACAATAAAAAAACAAAAAGAAAACTTAAATATTCCTGTCATATTTGTCACAGCAAAAGAAGAAGAAGCAGATAAAATTACAGGGTTTAACTCAGGAGCAGATGACTATATTACTAAACCATTCTCGCATAAAGAACTTTTAGCTAGAGTTGAAGCTGTATTAAAGAGGTCTTATCCAAGCTTATTTTTCAATAAACTATCATATGATAATATAGAATTACATCTAAAAACACATAGAGTTTATAGAAATGGAAATCAGGTTAAACTCAGTCCTAGAGAATATGAATTATTATTATATTTTATGACCAACCCTAAATTAGTTTTTTCTAGAGAGCAACTTCTTGATAAGGTCTGGGGGCTAGAGTCTGATATTGAAATAAGAACTGTAGATGTTCACATAAGAAGGCTTAGGAAAGCTATAAATATAGAAAATTCTAGGGAAATAATAAGAACAGTAAGATCAACCGGTTATTCTCTGGATTGACATTCATCTATATTTTAGATAATGCTATTAAAAGGTTTAAATTGTTAGAAATAGATAACATAAATCCTATAAAAGATTTTTTTGCTCATGAAAAAATTCAAAAGCAAGTTTATTCCTTTTTTAGGAAATACAACTATCAAATAATTAATAAAAAAGAATACTTGGATAGAAGTTATGAGTTTGCCGTAACTAAAGGAGAGTCATTGCCTCAAGTAAAAAATGTAGGATTTTTGGGAGTTATGAATATAAAGGAATTAAAGAGCATTCAAGAGAAAAGAACTTTTAAGAAATTAAAGAAACAAATAAACAGAATTTTGGATCAGACCTGTGCTCCTTTAACTGTAGACAGAAATGGCTACATTATAAATGGTCATCATAGATATGATGCCTTAAAAATTTTAAAGAAAAAAAAAATTACAGTGAGAGTGTTAAACCTAAATGCAAGTGATATGTTACACTTAGAATATACTGGTACTGAATTGAATAAAATGTTAAAGCATCATCAATTTAACTCCCTTAACTTATTAACTTTTAAACCTGAAAGTTTATTAAAAAAAATTTCTTAATTTTTTTTTAAAAAATAAGAAAATAAACTACAAAAAAATAGAAATAAACTTGTAAATAATAAACACCCCATTAATCCAGCTATTTGATAAGAAAAACCTGATATTAAACATCCAACCAAACGTCCCGTTGCATTAGCCATGTAATAAAATCCAACATCAAGTGTAACATCACTCTTTTTAGTTAATGCCAAAATCAGATATGAATGAATAGAAGAATTTATAGCAAATACAAAAGCAAATATAAAAAGTCCAATACAGATAATATAACCATTATAATCATAAGTATGCGATAAAAAACCTAAGCTGGACATCATAAGTAATAGCTTTATAGACCAAAAAAAAGCCTGATCATTCTCAGAAAAATTATTTCCATAAAACATTTTCAATAATTTAGGAGCAAATGACTGAACAATGCCATAAAAAACGATCCAAGATGCCATAAATGATCCTACTTCTGTAAAACTCCAGTCTAACTTTTCATAAAAAAAAATTGGTATGCCCACTACAAACCATATATCTCTTGCTCCAAATAGAAAAACTCTTGAAACAGATAATATATTTATTGAATTACTTTTAGAAAAAAGTTTAGAAAATTTTACTTTCTTTTTAACTATACCAGAATAATTTCTTAAACTTATAAGTGAGAATATTAACAATAAAAGAAGAAAAAATATAAAAATACTTAATGTTACTTTATAACCAACTAAACTTAATAAAAAAGAACCTAAAAAAAATCCAATACCTTTTAAGGTGTTTTTAGAGCCTGTTAAAAAAGATACTAGTTTAAAAAGTCTTCTATTTTTATTTTCATCAGAAACCACAGTCTTAATAGCACTTTTAGCACTAACTTTAGTTAAATCTTTAGCTATTCCGCTAATGCCCTGAGCAATTATTACATAAACCAAAGAATATAATTGAGGCCAAGTGTT
>CACMKJ010000051.1 GCA_902614225.1 Rhodospirillaceae bacterium | reverse complement strand
TTATTTTTTTTGTAAGCTTTTATATCTAGTTCTGCAAGCGACTCTATTATAAATTTTTCAATATTACTAACAAATCTCCTGATATCAAGTTCTCTTTTTTTCAGGTCTATTATAAAATATATGATTCTTTGTCCAGGGCCATGCCAAGTTATTTTTCCTCCTCTACCTGAATTATATATTGGAATTTTATTTATATAGTTTTGGTTTACTGGGTTTCCTCTACCACTTGTATAAATTGAAGGGTGTTCTAAAAACCATATTAATTCTTTTGCGGTATTATTTTTTACCTTCAAAAGCTTTTCTTCCATATAGTTTATAGCAAATTCGTAATCAATTATTTTTTTAGACTCTAATATTTCTATATTTTTCATAAATAAAATATATGTTAATTATAAAAAAATATTTAGTAAAAAATTATGAAAAAAAAACCAAGTAACTCATTAATTATTTTAAATAGTGATTTAATTACTAAGGTAATATCTGAACTAGGTAATGATAACTTTACTTTTATAATAAGTTTAATTGAAGAACTTCATCCTGCTGATACTGCTGATTTACTAGAAACATTAAATAGTGAAGATAGAAAAAAAATAGTGAAAATTATAAAAGAGAATTTTCCTTCTGAGACATTGCCCTCTATGAATGTGCCTATATTGCTAGATATAATTGAGGAGTTTGAAATAAGTCATCTTGTAAGAATGTTATCTGAGTTAGATACAGATGATATTACCTATGTATTGGAAATATGTGAGGAAGAACTAAGAAAGGAAGTTTTAAAAAACTTACCTAAGGAATTACAAAAATTAATAAAAAAAGCCTTAACTTATGATGAAGACTCAGCAGGAAGAATTATGCAGACTGATTATGTTTCAATTCCAGTATCTTGGAATATAGGTCAGGTAGTTGATTACCTAAGAATGTCCAAAAGAGTACCTGATGAGTTTTACGCATTATTTGCAGTAGACTCAAGACATATCCCTGTTGGAACAGTACCACTTCACCTAGCAATGAGAAAAAAAAGAGAAGTTAAAATTACAGATATTATGACTACCAATCCTAAGATAGTAAGTGTTAATGACAAAAGAGAAGATATTGGATTTTTATTTGACCAATATGAATTAACATCAGCTCCAGTAGTTGATGCAAGAGGAAGGCTGATAGGTATGATAACTGTAGATGATGTAGTAGATCTAATAAGACAAAAAGCTGATGAGGATATGCATAAATTAGGAGGAGTAACAGGAGAGGGAGACCTTTATTTAGCTGCTTTTAAAACTGCGAGAAGCAGGTTCGGCTGGCTAGCTATTAATTTAATTACTGCTATTTTAGCCTCAATATCAATAGCATTATTTGAAACAGCTCTTGATAAGTTGGTATCATTAGCAATTCTAATGCCGATAGTTGCTTCAATGGGAGGAAATGCTGGTACTCAAACATTAACAGTAGCAGTGAGAGCTATGGCCACCAGAGAATTAACATCTTCTAACTCGTTGAGAGTATTTGGAAAAGAGATCCTCGTTGGAGCATATAATGGAATATTTTTTGCCTTACTAATTGGTATTGTTACAGGGTTTTGGTTTAAAGATTATTTATTAGGCTTTATTATAGCTTTTGCAATGCTTTTTAATCTTATTTTAGCAGGAACTTTTGGAGCAGCAATACCTTTAATATTATCATATTTTAAAATTGATCCTGCTGTAGCAGCTACGGTAATATTAACTACTATTACTGACATTTTAGGTTTTGTTATCTTTTTAGCATTAGCAAACTACTTGTTAATATAATAATAATTACTATAATAAAGCTATGATCCCCAATACTTTCAAAGAATTAGATTTTGATTTAGGTAACGATATAAATGTTTTAAAAGACAGTATACAAGAGTTTTGTAAAAGAGAAATAGCACCCTTAGCTGAAGATATTGATAAAAAAAATGATTTCCCCTCTCATTTATGGAAAAAAATGGGAGAATTGGGTTTATTAGGTATAACAGCAGAAGAACAATATGGGGGTAGTGGTTTAGGTTACACAGAACATGTAATCGCAATGCAAGAAATAAGTAAAGCATCTGCTTCTGTTGGTTTATCTTATGGAGCTCATTCTAATTTGTGTGTTAATCAGATTACATTAAATGGAACTGAGAAACAAAAACAAAAATATCTTCCTAAGTTAATTTCAGGTGACCATGTAGGGGCTTTAGCTATGAGTGAGCCTAGTGCGGGATCAGACGTTGTTAGCATGAAACTGAAGGCTGAAAAAAAGGGAGGAGAGTTTTGTCTTAATGGAACTAAGATGTGGATTACTAATGCGCCTAATGCTGACACTTTTGTAGTATATGCTAAAACAAATGATGAGTCTGAAAAAAAAAATAATTCTATAACAGCATTTATTATAGAAAGAAACTTTCCAGGTTTCTCTGTTTCTCCAAAATTAGATAAATTAGGAATGAGAGGTTCTAATACAGCAGAACTAGTTTTTAATAATTGCATAGTTCCTTCTGAAAATATTCTTGGAAAATTTAATGATGGAGTATCAGTTTTAATGAGCGGTTTAGATTATGAAAGAGCTGTATTAAGTGGTGGTCCTATTGGAATAATGTCGGCCTGTTGGGATATAGTATTACCTTATATTGTTGATAGAAAACAATTCGGTCAATCAATAGGGTCATTTCAGCTAATGCAGGGCAAAATTGCTGATATGTACACTACAATGAATGCATGTAAGTCATATGTATATAATGTTGCAAAATCTTGTGATAGAGGAAATATTACAAGAGAGGATGCTGCTGGAGTATTACTTTACTCATCTGAAAAAGCAGTTTGGATGTCATTAGAAACTATTCAATGTCTTGGAGGAAATGGTTACATTAATGATTACCCGACTGGAAGACTTCTTAGAGATGCAAAGTTATATGATATTGGTGCTGGTACAAATGAAATCAGAAGAATGTTAATTGGTCGTGAAATTTTTAAAAAAAATTCTTAAAATTATTTAAAGGAGAAAAAAATGAATGATGATAAAGTAGTAATTGTAAGTGCTAAAAGAACACCTATTGGTAGTTTTCAAGGAAACTTTGAGAGTTTAAAAGCCACAGAACTTGGAAGTAGAGTAATTGAGAAAAATATAAATGATATATCTATTAATCCTAAAGAAATTGACGAAACTATAATGGGATGCGTTTTACCTGCTGGTTTGGGACAAGCTCCTGCAAGACAAGCAGCAATGGGAGCAGGTATTCCTTCTGAAAGTGGAGCGACAACCATTAACAAAATGTGTGGATCGGGTATGAAGTCTATTATGTTTGGACATGATAGTATAAAAGCTCAGCAAAACAATATTGTAGTTGCAGGTGGTTTGGAAAATATGACTAATGCCCCTTATATATTATCTAAAGCAAGAAAAGGTTTTAGAATGGGACATGCTGATGTTAAAGATCATATGTTTTTAGATGGATTAGAGGATGCATATGAGGAAGGTAAGTTAATGGGAAGTTTTGCAGAGGATACTGCAGAGCATTATCAATTTACTAGAGAACAACAAGATAACTTTGCTATAACTTCTTTAGAGAGAGCTAAAAAAGCAAATGAAGATGGAACATTTGAATCAGAAATAGTACCAATTAAGGTTTTAAATAGGAAAAATGAAATTATTATTAATAAAGATGAACAACCTTTTAAATCAGATATAACAAAAATTCCAACTTTAAAGCCTGCCTTTAGAAAAAATGGAACAGTTACTGCTGCAAACTCTTCGTCTATTTCAGATGGAGCTTCTTCTGTAATTTTGATGCTTGAGTCTGAAGCACAGAAAAGAGGAATTAAACCACTTGCTAGAATTATAGATCATTCAACCAATAGTCAAGAACCAAAATGGTTCACTACTGCACCAGTAGGAGCAATTGAAAAAGTATTAGAAAAGTCAGGTTGGAAAAAAACTGATGTTGACCTTTTTGAAGTTAATGAAGCCTTCGCTGTAGTTCCTATGGCAGTAATGAAGGATATAGGAATTTCTAACGATATTCTCAATATATATGGAGGAGCCTGTGCTTTAGGTCATCCAGTGGGAGCATCAGGTACAAGAATAGTTACCACTTTAATTAATGCATTGAAAAAAAATAATCTCAAAAAAGGAGTAGCTTCATTATGTATTGGAGGTGGAGAAGCAACTGCTTTAACATTGGAAATAATCAATTGATAATCAAATCCAATATAAATACAAAAAACTCACTCTATCAAAATAACTTTGATAGAATGAGTGAATTAGTTTCTGATCTAAAAAAAAAAAAAAGAATTATTAATATTGGTGGGTCGCTAGATTCTAGAAAACGTCATATTAGTAGAGGAAAAGTTTTACCAAGAGAAAGAATAGCCCATTTACTTGATGACAAAGATAATGCTCTGG
>CACMKJ010000050.1 GCA_902614225.1 Rhodospirillaceae bacterium | reverse complement strand
TAGACCCTTTAGTAGATTATCTTGAAAAAAATAAAATAAAAAGAGGAATTGCAACTACTATTATCATATTTTTATTTTTTTTAATTATTTTAATTTTATTTTTTTTAATTATTCCAATACTATCAATTCAATTAAAGAACTTTTTAATTGAATTTCCAACAGTTATTCAAACGTTAAATCAAGAGGTTAATTCTATAATTGAGCATTTTCAAAAAAAGGTTTCCTTACAAAGCAACTCGGATTTATTAAATAATATTCTCCCTAATTTCAGTAATATTATAACTAGTTTTTTAAGAAATATAGTTTCTTCATCTTTAGCAGTTTTTAATGTAATTACTATAATTTTAGTCACACCTATTGTGTCATGGTACTTTTTAAAAGATTGGGACAATATTCTAATAAATTTCAATAGTTTATTGTCTTCAAAACCTAAAAAAATACTTATTAAATATGCAAAAGAGATGGATTTAATTTTTAGTGCTTATTTGAGGGGGCAAATTTTAGTTAGTTCATTTTTAACACTTTTTTATTTTTCCACTTTTTATTTAATAGGATTAAAATATTCATTGTTTATTGGTGTATTTGCAGGATTTTTTTCATTTATTCCTTTAATTGGTATAGTAATAAGTTTTTTAATTACTTCTTTGATCGCTTATCTGCAATTTTTAGATACTTTACCAATACTTTACATATTATTAATATTTTTTGCTGCACAAATGTTAGAATCTAATTTTTTAACACCAAAATTAGTTGGAAAAAAATTAGGTTTACATCCTTTAGCAGTATTATTCTCTATCTTTGTGTTTGGTGCTTTATTTGGTATAATGGGTATTATTTTTGCAACGCCATTGATGGCTGCGATCGTCTTTATTTTTAAGAGTAATTTAAAAAATTTATGAATGATTTTACATATCAACAAACACTTCCTTTAAAATTTTTACCTTCTTATAATAGACATGATTTTATTGTAGGAGAGTCAAATTTAGAAGCCGTAAAATGGGTTGATAATTTTTCAAAATCTAAGGTTAATGGTTTAGTAATTATTGGACCTTATGCATCAGGGAAATCACATTTAATTAGTACACTAAAAAATAAATACAAAATACTTAACGCAGAAGATATAAATGATGAAAAAATAAATATTTTAGAATTAAAAGATCTTATTATTGAAAACATAGAAAAAATAGAAAATCATTATTTTTTTTTACATGTTATTAACATAGTAAAAGAAAAAAAATTTAAAGTATTACTTACTTCTAGACTACCTATTAAGGACCTTAATATTAAGCTAGAAGACCTAAAATCAAGATTACTAGCTTATTCTCATTCTAAAATTTTGCGTCCCACAGATGATGTTTTGAGAGGTATTATTATAAAAATATCTAAAGACAAAGGGCTACTTTTAAGCGACAATGTTATAAACTATATACTTAATCATTTAGAAAGATCCTACTCTATTATTAATAGTTTTATTAATGAATTAGATCAATTATCACTGATAAGAAAAAAAAAAATTACTATTCCATTTATTAAAAATTTAATAGAAAGTAAGATTTAGTGTATGTCTAATTTCTATTTATGATTTATAGTATTAATATAAACTAAATCAATGCATGATAAAAAAAAATATATTAATAGAGAGTTGTCTTGGTTAGAGTTTAACCAAAGAGTTCTAGAAGAAGCAGAGAACCCTAAAATACCTTTGGCAGAACGCTTGAACTTTCTATCTATCTCTGGGTCAAATTTAGATGAGTTTTTTATGGTGAGAGTTGCAGGGCTCAAAGGGCAGGTTGATAGTGAAGTTTTTATAGAAACTATTGATGGCCTAATGCCTGAACAAGTTTTAAATGAAGTAATAAAAAAATCAAAATTTATAAAAAAAAAGCAAAATGAATGTTGGGAAAATATTTTAAAAGAATTAAGTAAAAACGAAATTAAAGTATGTGAGACTAATAAACTAAATATGACTGAAAAGAAATGGTTGAAGAATTACTTTGGAAAAGAAATTTTTCCATTATTAACTCCAGTAGCTATAGATCCTGCACATCCTTTTCCTTTTGTACCTAATTTAGGTTTAAGCATTGTATTAAAGTTAAAAAGTAAAAAGTCTAAAAATATAATTCGAGTAGTGATACCTTTTCCAAAAGGACTTAAAAAATTTATAAAAATTAACAATATTGATAAATTTATTGCCACAGAAAAAATTATAATTTTTTTTATTGATCAATTATTTCCAAAATATAACTTCGTTTCATATGGTGCTTTTAGACTGATTAGAGATAGTGATATAGAGTTCAGTGATGAGGCTGAAGACTTGGTAACTACGTTTGAAAATCAGCTAAGAAAGAGAAGATATGGAAGAGAAGTTCTTCTGGAAATGACGAAGTCTATTCCAGAGGATTTAAAAAATATGATCATCAATTCACTTGATATCAATACAGATAATATAATTTATGCTGAGCATATTCTTGATATAAGTTCAGCAAACCAAATCACCTCATCAATTAGCAAAGCATATAGATGGAAAGATTTTAAACCAAGATTCCCTGAAAGAATAAAGGATGCCAATGATAATTGCTTTGCAGCCATTAGGTATAAAGATATGATAATTCACCATCCTTATGAAAGCTTTGATGTAGTAGTGAAATTTTTAAGACAAGCTGCTAAAGATAAGAAAGTATTAGTAATAAAACAAACCATATATAGAACAGCTAAAGAAAATAATGAAATAATTGAAGCTTTAGTAGAAGCAGCAGAGGAAGGTAAATCAGTAACAGCCCTATTAGAAATTAAGGCAAGATTCGATGAAGAAGTAAATATTAAGGTTTCTAGATACCTGAAGAGGTATGGAGTGCAAGTTGTATACGGATCAATAAATTTAAAAACTCATGCTAAGATTTCTCTTGTTGTTCGTAGAGAAAGAAAAGGACTAAATACATATGTTCATTTTGGAACAGGAAATTATCATATTAATACTGCTAAAGTTTATACGGATTTATCATTATTTACTTGTAACAATGAAGTAGCTGAAGATGCTCAACAATTTTTTAATATGGCTACTGGTTATGCCTCTCCTTCAAGGTGGAAACATTTAAGCGTTGCTCCAGACAATTTACGAAATGATATTCTTACACTTATAGATAATGAAATAAGTAATAAGGTAAAGGGTAGAAAATCAGAAATTTGGTTTAAATGTAATTCTTTAATTGATGAGGAAGTAATCAATAAGTTGTATAAGGCTAGTCAGATGGGAGTTAAAGTAGAATTAATCGTAAGAGGAGTGTGCTGTCTTAGGCCAAAAATAAAAGGTTTATCTGAAAATATTAGTGTTAGAAGTATAGTAGGTAGATTTTTAGAACATTCCAGAATTTATTGCTTTAGTAATGGTCATAGCATGCCATCATCTATGGCAAAAATATTTATTTCATCTGCAGATATAATGCCTAGAAATTTTGACAGACGTTATGAGGTAATGGTTCCAATATTAAATCAGACCGTGCATAAGCAAATTTTAAATCAAATTATGGTTGCAAATCTTAAAGATAATACACAGGCTTGGGAAATGAAACCGTCTGGTGAATATAGCAGAATAATAGAAGGTAAATTACCTATCTCCGCACATAACTATTTTATGTCTAATCCTAGCTTATCTGGCAGAGGAAAATCTATAAAAATTAAAAAACCTAAAGACTTAATACTTAAAAACAAATAAAAAATTTACAATACTATAATTATCAATATTATAGTTGTAATTAGTATGGTAATAAAATGATTATTGAGAATGAATATAGAAGTCACTATTGTGGAAAACTTGATGCAACAAACGTTGGTGAAGAAGTAAAACTATCAGGATGGATGCATTCAATTAGAGATCATGGGGGTCTGGTATTTATTGATTTGAGAGATCAGTTTGGCCTTACTCAAATTGTTATTGATCAACAAAGTACAATTTTTAAAAAAATTGAAAATTTAAGATTAGAAAGTGTAATAAGTATTAAAGGTAAAGTAATTTTAAGGTCTCAAGAAACTATTAATGAAAAAATTAAAACAGGTAAAATTGAGGTAATAGTAGATACTTTAAATATTATATCAAAATCAAAAATATTACCCATTCAAGTAGCTGGAGATGATAATTATAATGATGAATTAAGATTAAAAAATAGATTTTTAGATTTAAGAAGAGAAAGGTTAAAAAAAAATATTTTATTGAGGAGCGAAATTATTCAATTTATTAGAAATGAGATGCTTAAACTGGATTTTAAGGAGTTTCAGACCCCTATACTTACAGCTTCATCTCCCGAAGGGGCAAGAGATTATTTAGTTGCATCCAGATTACATAAAGGAAAGTTTTATGCTTTACCTCAGGCACCGCAGCAATTCAAACAGCTAGCTATGGTTTCAGGTTTTGATAAATATTTTCAAATAGCACCTTGCTTTAGAGATGAGGATGCAAGAGCAGACAGAAGTCCAGGAGAGTTTTATCAATTGGATATTGAAATGGCATTTTGTAATCAAGAGGATATTTTTAAAACAGTTGAACAGGTTATTCATAATACTTTTACAAACTTTTCTAAAAAAAAAATAACGCCTTTAGGCTTTCCGCGTATTCCATATCAGGAGGCTATAGATAAGTATGGTACTGATAAGCCTGATTTAAGAAACCCATTGTATTTAAAAGATGCTACAGAAATTTTTAAGGACCAAAGGTCTAATTTTAATATTTTTAAGAACATTATCAATAAAGGCGGAGTAGTGAAAGCAATAGTAGCACCTGTAGGAGCAGAAAAACCAAGATCTTTTTTTGATAAAC
>CACMKJ010000049.1 GCA_902614225.1 Rhodospirillaceae bacterium | reverse complement strand
TATCAATGGTATCCATGTTCCCATTGGGGCAAGTACAGCAATAGGTAAGACTAGTAATAAAAAAATATTAAATAATACTTGATAAATTTTTTTATTTTTGTAATTAACCATTAAAGTTTATTTAATATTTATAAAAGAATATTAGTTAGCTAATATTTTAGTTCATTTAATATTATTATGTGATCCATCACAAAAAGGCTGCCTTTTTGTTAACTTACATGAACATATAAAATAATTTTTACCCTCTCTTACTCCAACAAGATAAAGTTTATTTGTATTTTCATTTGACATCAATTTACTTCCTTAATACTAGTTAAATAATACATAAGTAATATAAAAAAAAAAATCTATTATTATTTTTTATAATCTTCCCATTTTCCCATTTTGATAGTCAGAAAATGCTTGATAAATTTCTTCTTTAGTATTCATTACAAATGGTCCTTGAGCTACAATTGGTTCGTTAATTGGCTCACCATTAAGTATTAAACCTTTAAAATTATCAGATACTTTTAAGTCTATCTGTGAACCTGCACGTTCAAAAATTAAAATATCCTTATCTTTAAAATTTTTATTTTCTAATGTTACTTCACCGCTCATTATTAATATTACCGTGTTAGTACCATTCTCAAAGTTTAAGAAAATTCTTTTATTTTCTTTACTTATAATATCGTATAAATTTACTTTAGTATAAGTAGTAGAAGGTCCTTTAGTTTCCTCAAAGCTTCCAGCTATCACCCTAAGTTTTATTTTATCTCCTAATGATATAGCTGGTATAACTCCACTACTAATTTCTTGATATTTGGGATTAGTCATTTTGTGTTTCTTAGGTAAATTAATCCAAAGTTGGACCATTTCAAATACACCACCTTTCTTTGAAAACTCTTCTGAGTGAAATTCATCATGTACTATACCTTTTCCAGCAGTCATCCACTGCACATCTCCGGGCTTAATTACTCCTCCTCCTCCCGAAGAGTCTCTATGTTCTACTTCACCTTGGTAAGCAAATGTAACTGTTTCAATTCCTCTATGAGGGTGCTCTCCAACACCTCTTCTTTTATCAGTAATAGGAAACTCTTTAGGAGACGCATAATCCAACATAATGAAAGGACTTATAAACTTATTCAATTCTTCTGAAGGTCTTAACAATCCATAAACATGAAAACCATCCCCTACCCAATGTTTTTGATCAGATGTATATGTATATTTAATTTTTTTCAATTCTCTCATTAAATCTCCTTTATATTTATTTAAGACTTTGACTGTAAATTTTTATTTCTTATTTTTATTTTTAATTTTGTGAGTTAACCAATGATTTAAAAAAGCTAATCCTAATCCAATAGCAATAGCTACTAAAAAAACGATTATTATATGTATTATGGTAGAAATTTTATTCCTTCTTTTTTGATATATTACTTAATACTTCTTTTTGCTTTTCAGTAATTTTACATTTTTGAATAAAATAGGCATTTACTTTATAAAAATTCACAGCATAAGTACAACTCATACCTATAAGAGCTAATAAAGATTTTGATGCATTTACTATTTCAGTTTTTCCTACACCAGCTTGCTGTTCTTGTTTATTTCTAAAGCTTTTACTATAAATAAATTCATTATTTTGATATGTAGATTTACCATATCCTTGCAGATTAACTACATTTTTATTTTGTAAAGTTAATGTATTTGAACTATCCCATATACCATAATTTCCTAAATTATCTGTGAATGTTCCTTCTAAAATGAAGTTTAAATATCTTTTATCTTTTGATAAAGGATATGATTTTATGATTTCTCTTTTACCATGTAATTCCATAATATAGTCGAATGCACTCATATTACCACAAGATACAAATACGATTAAAAGTATGACTATTATTTGTTTCAACTTAACCTCCATAATTAAATAAAATATATACCAAGAATCTTTTTAAAAAAAGCATTAGCTAATCTTGAAAATTAATATTTAATTCCAATATATATTTTATGGATGCCATAACGGGTCCTGTTAATAACTTTGCTTAACTTAACAAGGAGGTTTATATGACAAACGCATTAACTATTTTTAATCAATTAAGACCACACACAATCGGTTACGATAATATATTTGATCATTTCAATGATATGTTTGAAAGCTCAGGCTTACAGACCAACTACCCACCTTATGATATTATAAAGCAAGACGATACTAAGTATGATATTCAAGTAGCTTTAGCTGGATATAGTAAGGAAGACATTGTAGTAGAGGTGAAAGAAAATACTCTTTCTATAAAATCTGTGAAGCAACAAGAGGATAACAAAGTTGAAGTTATTCACAGAGGTATTTCAAAAAGATACTTTGAAAGACATTTCACAATAGCAGATGATGTCAAAGTAAACGGTGCAGAATTGAAAAATGGTTTATTAATAGTATCTTTGGAAAGAATTGTTCCTGAGCAGAAGAAACCAAGAACAATAAAAATTAATTAACCATCATATTAGTTTGTGCTAGACCATGCCTTGGTCTAGCACTTCTTAGAACAAAGATCATTAAAATTTAAATATTGTGATTTATAAAAATTAGTTTCTCAAAACTTACGCTTATTAGTTTGACTCAATTGTTTCATTAATAAATCCATATTTTTTTCTATTTTTAAAAGTCTTTTTTCTAAGCTAATTTCTTTTACAATAGCATTATTTGTATTTATTTTATTATGAATTTTTTTTTGTACATTTTTAAAATATTTGACTGATTTTCTTTCTTTTACAGCAAAACATTTTATTATTCTGTTTATGCCTTTCAAAGATAAATTTTCGCGTTCCTCCACTTCTACCAAATCCTGAGTAAGTGCATAAGTTTCATATGACATTAGAATGCCATTAGCATCGGCATTTCCTTCAAGTCTTTGTGCTATATTTACTTCTCCTCCTATTATTGTATAACTTAGTCTTTGATCACTTCCAAAATTACCCACATTGCAGTAACCTGTATTTATTCCTATTCTAACTTGAAAGGGTTCTGAAAACCCTTGCTTTTTCCATTTCTCTTTTAAGATTTTCATTCTTTCCTGCATTGCGAGAGCCATTTTCAAGCATGCCCTAGCATCCTCTTCTATACCTTGAGATTCGGGATCACCAAAAAAAAGCATCATTGCATCTCCAATATATTTATCAATAGTTGCACCATATTTTAAAGCAATTGCAGTCATTTCTGAAAAATATTCATTAAGATATTTAGTTAAATCTTCTGGCTGAAGGTTTTCAGAGGTTGCAGTAAAATTTTTTATATCACTAAAAAAAATTGTAAGCTTTTTTCTTTTAGTACTTATTTGTGAAGTATAATTTCCTTTCAAAAATTGTTCGTTAATTTGTGGGGGAATATATTTAGATATTTGACTAGATATTTCTTTAATTTTTTTATTTTGTAAAAAAGAATCTTTTAAAACTACCTTCATTAACTTATCTTGAATATCATTTCTACTTTGGTTTAATAATTCTTTACCTGATAATTTTAAAACTCTGGGTATAAAGGTATATTTATAACTCCAAGTAACATATCCATATGCAGAATTACTTAATTTTGGCTCATAAGTTCTGTTTATTTCAAAATACTGCCCTAATGTTTCAATTAGTTGTGACTCATGAACACCTCTTATGAAAGGCTCTGAAAAAAGTTCTAAAGCCATTGTACATTTTAATCTCCAACTGTAATCATCCAATTGATCAATTTTATTTCCATATTCTATATCAATACCCTTAGTAAGTTTTTTAATAATATCTCCATTTTTCATTGAAAAAAAAGTAAAAACATTTTTTAATGATGTTTTATTTTTAGAAATATTTTTAGAAGACATACCTGTAATTTCTTTACTTGCAAATTTAATCATTGGTTTAGACATCAAATCATATAAAAGTTCAGAGTTTTTATAACCCATAGAAAAAATTGCTATTTTCCCATATCTGTTCAATACTGCTTTATGAATATTATTTCTCAACTCATACGGGTACTCTTTATTTTCAATTATTTTTTTTATTCCATTTTCCTTTAGCACTTCTCTACCAATAGGACCTAATGAGTCCATTGTAGCTATTGTTGCTAAAAGTGCTGTTCCTGATATTGTGACTTTATTTTTCATAAATTTATTCTAGCTGTATTATATATTTGTCTCTATATTCTTCAACTTCTGATCTATAATATAGAATTTATTATTTAGTATAATTTAATGTTTAAAATGTAATTGTTATTCTAAATAAAAGTTAACTTAAAATAAAAATTTTATTTTTTTTTTACTATAATTTCTTTATTTAGTTCTTTTATTTTGAAAGATTGGGTTTGTCCATCAGTCCATTTTATTAAAATTTCTAAATCTTTTTCACCTTTTCTAATTCCAAAGTGAGCAACTGGTTCCATCTGACATAAATAGCCTGATCCCGCATCTATAGTTTTAGCATGTGTTCTCAAGTTAGACTTTAAAGTAACTGTTGATCCTCTAGCTGGAGCATTATACTTCGTAACAGGTTTAATTCTTAAATATGAAAAATTTTCTTTTATATTTGCTTTAAAAAGATTCAATGGTTGTTTAAAACTTTCTCCATTACTAACTAATAATTCTAAAATACCATCTTTATCAATGTCAGCTACAGCAGCTCCGGTTCCAAATCCGTTTGGTAAAACAGCATTCCTAAGAACTATTTTTTCTAAAAGCCCATTTTCTTTTATCTTGAATAACCTATTAGACTGTCCAATATTATTAATAAAAATTTCATCATATCCATCGTTATCAAAATCGGCTGCTATAATTGTACGTACCTTTGATGGTCTATTAAATGACAAGTCCATTAAATCTAAAAATTTATTTT
>CACMKJ010000048.1 GCA_902614225.1 Rhodospirillaceae bacterium | reverse complement strand
TTGATTTTATTAGAAACTCTGGACCTCCTGCATAACCAATTCTCCAGCCAGTCATTGAGTAGGCTTTTGATACTCCGTTTACAGTTAATATTCTAGATTTTAATTCAGGTAATACTTCTGCCATAGTAGAAAAAATAAAATTCTCATATGTTATTTTTTCATAAATATCATCTGTCATTATTAATATATTTTCGTATTTCTTTAAAAAGTCTCCTATTTCCTTTAGCTCCTCTCGAGAATAGCAAGTTCCAGTTGGGTTTGAAGGTGAATTTAATATTATCCATTTAGTCTTTTCATTTATAACTTTTTCCAGCATATCTACAGTTATTTTAAAGTTATTTTCTTTTTTTGTAGCTACAAAAACTGGACTACCTTGTGCTAGTATAACCATATCAGGGTAAGAAACCCAGTAAGGTGAAGGAATTATTATTTCATCTCCTTTGTTTACTGTCGCTTGAAATGCATTGTATAGTATTTGTTTTCCTCCAGTTGCAACAGACACCTCTGAGTTTTTATACACAATATTATTTTCTATATTAAATTTATTTATAATAGCTTTTTTCAGTTCTGGTATACCATCAACTGCAGTATATTTTGTTTGTCCATCTTTAATAGCTTTAATTGCAGCTTCTTTGATATGTAAAGGTGTATCAAAGTCTGGTTCTCCCGCGCCTAGTCCAATAATATCTTTACCAGCTGCTTTTAATTCTCTAGCTTTTGAGGTAACCTCAATTGTTGGTGAAGGTTTAATATTGTCTACTCTGGTAGATATAAAATTATTTTTAAACATAATTATGTTATAAACTATTTTGATATATTATTGTTTTTTTTTTTTTTTTTAAATAGGGGGCTACTATTAATCCAAATTTATTAAATTTAGGTACTGAAAATGCTTTTATTATTCTAGGAAAGGCTGAAAAACTTAAAAACGAAGGGAAAAATATAATTAATTTAGGTATAGGTCAACCTGATTTTAATACACCTCAACATATAGTTGAAGCAGCTGTTAAAGCTTTAAATGATGGTAAACATGGATATACACCAGCAAATGGTTTATTAGAATTAAGAGAAGCAGTTTGTCAAGATATACTTAAAAGACAAAATACTGAAGTAGACCCTAATAATATTTTAATTGTGCCAGGTGGAAAAGTTACCATGTGGCATGCAATTTTGATGTTTGGCGGTAAAAATAAAGAAATAATTTATCCTAATCCTGGTTTTCCGATCTATGAGAGTGTAATTAACTATACAGGTGCTAAAGCGGTACCGATGATACTTGAAGATAAAACTGATTTCAATGTTGATATCGAAAATCTAAAATCTTTGATAAATAAAAATACTAGTTTAATAATTCTGAACTCTCCTTCTAATCCAACAGGAGGATTAATTAGTAAAATAGATATGGATAAAATTGTTGAAATTTTAGATGAAAATCCTCATGTAAAAATTCTTTCTGATGAAATTTATAGTAGAATTGTATATAAAGGTAATGAATTTACTTCATTGCTATCCTACCCAGAAATTAGAGATAGATTAATAGTCTTAGATGGATGGTCTAAAACTTATGCTATGACTGGCTGGAGGATAGGTTATAGTGTTTGGCCTACAAAATATGTAAAGATGTCTGAAAGATTAAATATTAATTCATTTTCTTGTACTAATACAGCAACACAATACGCTGCTATAGCTGCTATACAGGGCCCACAAGATTGTGTAGATGATATGAACCAAATTTTTGAAAGAAGAGGAGAAATGATTAGCAAGGAACTTAACTCTATAGATGGTTTCAGCTGTAATTCTAGTAAAGGAGCATTCTATGTATTACCCTCTATAAAAAAAACTGGATTGACATCCGACCAATTACAAGACTTTCTTTTATATCAATTAGGCATTACTACTGTATCTGGAAAAAGTTTTGGAGAATTTGGAGAAGGATATTTAAGAATATCGTATGCTAATTCTGAGGAAAATATTAAAGAAGCTATTTCCAGAATCAGAAACTTTTTAGAAGATAATAAATGGGAAAATGCTAAAAATTAACAAACAATCTGTTGATGGACTGTTTCCTAATAAAAAGGAGGGCTATTTTGAACTTAAATCTGAATATTGCCCATCAGGAGATCAAAAACAAGCCATTTCTGAATTAATTAACGGAATAAATAAAAAAGAAAAAAATCAGGTGCTACTGGGTGTCACTGGATCTGGAAAAACATTTACAATGGCAAATGTAATACAATCTTCTCAAAGACCTGCATTAATTATGGCACCCAATAAAACCTTAGCAGCTCAACTATATGGTGAAATGAAGACCCTTTTCCCAAATAATGCTGTAGAATACTTTGTGTCCTATTATGATTATTATCAACCTGAAGCTTATGTGCCTCGAACAGATACATTCATAGAAAAAGATTCTTCCATAAATGAGCATATTGATCGATTAAGACACTCTGCAACTAGATCTATGTTTGAGAGAAAAGACGTCATTATAGTTGCATCTGTGTCGTGTATTTATGGATTGGGTCCTGTTGAAACCTATTCAAAAATGATTATAGACGTTAATATTAATGATCAAGTTTCTCGAGACAAATTAGTAAAAGATTTTATTAATATGCAATATAAAAGAAATAATTTATCTTTTAATAGAGGAAACATAAGAGTACAAGGAGATATATTAGAAATTTTTCCTGCACACTTAGAAGATAGATCTTGGAGAATTGAATTTTTTGGTGATACTGTTGAAAAAATAACTGAAATAGACCCTCTTACTGGAAAAAAAATTTCTAATTTAAATAAAGTAAGAATTTATGCTAATAGTCACTACATCACCGAAAAACCTACACTTAAGACAGCTATAGAAGAAATAAAAAAAGATTTAAAGATTAGATTAAAAGAGTTTGAAAAAGAAAAAAAACTTCTTGAAGCGCAAAGACTTGAGCAAAGAACTAGATATGATTTAGAGATGTTAATAACTACTGGTTCCTGCCAAGGAATAGAAAACTACTCTAGATATTTATCTGGCAGAAAACCTGGAGAACCGCCTCCTACACTTTTTGAATATATACCTAATAATAGTTTACTATTTATTGATGAAAGTCATGTTACTGTTCCACAAATTGGAGGCATGTTCAAAGGAGATTTCAGCAGAAAAACTACTTTATCTGAACATGGATTTAGACTTCCGTCTTGCAAAGATAATAGACCATTAAAATTTGAAGAATGGGAATATATGAGGCCTAAAACAATATTTATATCGGCAACTCCAGGAGAATGGGAGTTAAATAAAACAGAAGGAGTGTTTGCTGAACAAGTTATAAGACCTACTGGACTAGTTGATCCTATTTGTATAATTAAACCTGCTAAAAATCAAATTGATGATCTCTTACATGAAATACAAAATGTTATAAAAAATAATGAAAGAATTTTGGTAACTACACTTACAAAGAAGATGGCTGAAAATATTACAGATTTTTTAAAAGATAACGGTGTTAAAGTTAAATATCTGCATTCCGATATTGATACTGTCGAAAGAATGGAAATTATAAGAGATCTTAGGCTAGGTGAATTTGACGTATTAGTTGGAATAAATCTTCTAAGAGAAGGATTAGATATTCCTGAATGCTCTATGGTCGCAATATTAGATGCTGACAGAGAAGGCTTTCTTAGATCTAGAACATCATTAATTCAAACCATTGGAAGAGCTGCAAGAAATATAAATGGTAAAGTTTTAATTTATGCTGACACCATTACTAAGTCCATTAAAGAAGCGTTAGCAGAAACTGATAGAAGAAGGAAAAAACAAATAGCATGGAATGAGAAAAATAACATTACTCCAAAATCAATCAATAAAAGAGTAGAAAACTTAGTTGATGAAATTACTCAAAAAGATAATAATCAATCTGAAGATGTAACAAAAATTAAACCAGGACATAATTTAAAGAAGTATTTGAAACAACTTAAATTAGAAATGTATAAAGAAGCAGAAGAGCTAAACTTTGAAAGAGCAGCTGAAATTAGAGATGAAATTTCAAAACTAGAAAAGAGTGAGTTAAATATATAAGTATGTTAGCAAAAAAAAATGTTTTCATTACAGGTGCAGCTAAGAGAATTGGAGCTGAAATTAGTAAATCTCTATCAACTTTAGACTGTAATGTAGTAATTCATTATAATAAATCCTCTGCATCTGCAAAAAAACTTTGTAGAGAAATAAATAAAAAAAAAAAAGTAGCAATATGTGTAAAGGCAGATCTTTGTATAAAAAATGAACTAGAAAAGGCTTTCTATATAGCTAAAAAAGAATTCGGCTATATAGATTGCTTGATAAATAATGCTTCAATATTTGAGTACGATAACTTAAAAACTATTAAATCAAAAAAGTGGGATAAGCATATTTCTGCAAATTTAAATGGGCCTATGATTTTATCTAAACTCTTTTACGAAAATTTACCTAAAAATAAAAATGGCGATATTATAAATATAATAGACCAGAGAGTTTTAAATTTAACTCCTCATTTTCTTAGTTATACAATCTCAAAATCTGCTTTGTGGACACTTACTAGAACCCTTGCATTAGAACTAGCCCCCAAAATTAAAGTAAATGCTATTGGCCCAGGCCCTGTTATCAAAAGCAAGTTTCAAACAGAGAAAGAATTCTTAAATCAATGTAACAACATGCCGTTAAAAATAGGAAGTAATCCCAAAGAAATTGCAAAAACTGTAATCTATTTACTATCCATACCATCAATTACAGGGCAAATAATTACTTTAGATGGAGGGCAGCATTTAGGCTGGGGGCAAGTAAGTAATACTTTAAAATTAAAAGATTAAAATGGAAAAAAATATAATTTTTGTAAAAAATTTTATTACTTATTGTTTAATAGGTGTCTATCCAGAAGAAAAAAAAAATAAGCAAAAAATAAAAGTATCAGTAAAATTAAATATAAAAAGAAGAATAACCTCAGATAAACTATCTAGTACTGTGTGCT
>CACMKJ010000047.1 GCA_902614225.1 Rhodospirillaceae bacterium | reverse complement strand
ATATGGTGGAACTAGAAGGTTATTTGAAAAAGTGAGAATGCTTAAAAGTGGTATTACTTTCAAATTCATAAACTACAAAGACTTCGAAAAAATAAATAGTTATATAACAACAAATACTAAAATGATTTGGGTTGAAACACCTACCAATCCAATGTTAACTCTAGTAGATTTAAAACAATTGGGTGATATCAAAGGAGACATTATTAAGGTTGTAGATAATACTTTTGCAAGCCCAATTAATCAGAGGCCTTTAGAATTTAATATTGATATCGTAATGCACTCAGCTACTAAATACCTAAATGGACATTCTGATATGATAGGAGGGGTTGCTATAACAAATAGTAAAAAAATAGCAGAAGAAATTGGTTTTTTACAGAATTCTGTAGGAGCTATTCAGGGGCCTTTTGATGCTTTTTTAGCATTGCGAGGACTCAAAACTTTACCTATCAGAGTAAAACAACATAACTTCAATGGTTTGAAAATAGCTGAATTTTTAGAATCTTCGCCTTTTGTAGAAAAAGTAATATACCCAGGTTTAGATAGTTTTGATCAATTTCAGCTTGCTAAGTCGCAAATGGATGGATTTGGTGGTATAGTTTCTTTTTACTTAAAAGGTAACTTAGAAAATACAAAGCGCTTTTTAGAAAATTGTGAAATATTTTCTTTGGCTGAATCTCTTGGAGGAGTAGAAAGTTTAATAGAACATCCAGCAATAATGACCCATGGATCTATTAATCCAGAAAAAAGAAAAGAACTTGGTATATTGGATAATTTTGTAAGAATTTCTGTTGGCATTGAAGATATTGAAGATTTAATTTTTGATTTAAATAGTGCTTTCAAAGGTATGGAGTAGTAATTGAAAAGTCTATTTCTATTAAGACATTGTGAAGCATATCAGTTTGAAGAAAATAAAAGTGATCATGAAAAACAGTTAAATGAAAATGGAAGAAATTGTGCAAGACTTTTAAAAAATTGGTTTAAAAAAAACGATATTGTTTTAGATTATATTTTAACTTCTTCGGCGAATAGAACATTGACAACTGCAAATATTATATTTAACAACTATAAAAATAAAATTTTCCAAAAAAAAGAGCTTTATTTATGTGACTATAAAGATGTTTTGAAAGAAGTAAAATTGCTAGATAATAATTTCAATTCAGTAATTATAGTGGGCCATGAACCTAGTATTTCAGAAAGCTTAAAATTTCTTATATCTTATTGCAGACCTGATTTAGAATATGTTACTAAATCATTGTATCCGCCGGGTGGTTTGTCTGTAATAAATTTTAATATAACAAACTGGAATAAAATAGAAGAAAAAACAGGCATTTTAGATGCTTTTATAACACCCCAATATTTAGAAGAATATGAAAAAAATAATTAATATTTATTTAGCATCACCTAGAGGGTTTTGTGCAGGTGTTAAAAGAGCAATTGAGATAGTTGAATTAGCTTTACAAAAGTATGGCCCTCCTATTTATGTCAGACATGAGATAGTCCATAACAAAAGAGTAGTACAAGAACTAAGTAAGAAAGGAGCAATTTTTGTAGAGGAATTAGAGGAAATACCTTTAGGGTCAAGAGTAATTTTTAGTGCTCATGGAGTTTCAAAAAAAATAAAAAAAGTTGCCAAAGATTACAAACATTTAACTTTAGATGCTACTTGTCCTTTAGTAAGTAAAGTTCATAAACAAACAGAAAAATATTTTAATAAGGATTATAAAATTATTCTTATTGGACATAAGGGTCATCCAGAAGTAATTGGTATCCAAGGGCAAATATCTAAAGAATTAATACTGATTCAAAATGAAGAAGAGGCTAATAAACTTACTTTAGACAAAAAAGATAAAGTTGCTTATGTAACACAAACAACTCTATCTCTAGATGATACTAAAAATATTATAAAAATATTAAAAAGAAAAAAGCCTGATATTGAAGGACCTGAGTTAGATGATATTTGCTATGCTACGCAGAATAGACAAGAGGCTGTAAATGAACTTGCGAATAAGTGTGATTTAGTACTAGTAATTGGTTCAGAAAACTCTTCTAATACGCAACGTTTAGCAGAAATAGTAAAAAAAAAACAGGTTGTTGTTTATAGAATAGCAAATGTAAATGAAATTAAAAAAAAATGGCTAGATGGAGTTAAAAATATTGGTATTACTGCTGGTGCATCTTCTCCAGAAATATTAATTAAGGAAACGTTAGATTTTTTAAAATATTATTATGAAGGAGTTAATATCAAAACTATGCAGGGGGTTGAAGAAAAAACTGTATTTAAACCTTTATTGAATTTTTCTTAATATTTAACTTTTTTAATATTCTAATTACTATATTTTCACTATTCATATTTGCAATTGAGTACATATTAAAAGGAGTATCTTGATCAATAAATTTATCTGGTAAACAAATACAATCAATCAAAGTATTCTTTAATAAGGCATTCTGTTCATTAATTAAAAAATTTGATACGTGACTACCAAAACCACCTATTGAGCCTTCCTCTATTGTAATTAATAATTTGTGATTTTTATATAGCTCTAATATTAATTTCTTATCTAAAGGCTTACAGAATCTAGCATCAGCTATAGTAGTAGAAACTTTATAATTTTCTAGTTTTTTTGCAGCTAATTTTACTTCTTGTAATCTAGCACCATAAGAAATTATAGCAATATCATTTCCTTTTTGAACAATTTTTCCTTTCCCTATAACAAGTTTTTTTACTGGGTAATTTACTTTTAAACCTAGGCCTGAACCTCTGGGATATCTAAATGCAGAAGGTGCATGATTTATGTCAGCACATGTATGTATCATTCTAGCCAATTCTAAATCATCAGATGCTGCCATAGTTATAAAATTTGGTAGATTTGATAGAAATGCTATATCAAATGATCCTGCATGAGTTGCTCCATCTGCTCCAACTAAACCTGCTCTATCTATAGCAAATCTAACAGGTAAGTTTTGAATAGCTACATCATGAACTACTTGATCATATGCTCTTTGCAAAAACGTAGAATAAATTGTTGCAAAAGGTTTCATGCCTTCACATGCTAAACCTGCAGCAAAAGTGACAGCATGTTGTTCTGCTATTCCAACATCAAATGTTCTAGAGGGAAATTTTTTCATAAATAAATCAAGCCCCGTACCAGAAGGCATAGCTGCAGTAATAGCACAAATTTTTTTATCAGCTTTTGCTAATTCAATTAGGTTTTCAGAGAATATTTTTGTGTAGGACTTATTGCTCTCTGATTTATTTTGTTTTCCTGTCAAAATATTAAACTTACCCACACCATGGAACTTATCATCTGATTTTTCAGCAGGTATATAGCCATACCCTTTTTTTGTTACTACGTGAATAAGTACAGGCCCTTTTTTGGAGTGGTCTCTAGCATTTTTTAATATTGGTAATAAATGATTTAAGTTATGACCATCAATAGGTCCAATATAGTAAAAACCAAGTTCTTCAAATAATGTTCCGCCAGTAAAAAAACCTCTAGCATATTCTTCAGCTTTTTTTGCTGTATTTGCTATTTTTTTTGGAAATTTTTTTGCAAGTTGACTTGCAACATTTCTTAACCCTCTATAAGGTCCAGAAGATATTAATTTAGATAAATATGCACTCATGGCACCGACAGGAGGAGCTATTGACATATCATTATCATTTAATATTACTATTAGAGGATATTTCATAGCACCTGCATTATTTAATGCTTCATAAGCCATACCAGCTGTCATCGCACCATCACCTATAACTGCTACAACTTTTTTATTTTTTTTTCTAATTTCCGAACCTACCAATATTCCAAGAGCAGCGGAGATTGAAGTCGATGCATGAGCGGCACCAAATGGATCATATATACTTTCAGCTCTCTTTGTAAAACCAGACAAACCTTTTCCTTGTCTTAAAGTATGCATCTTATTTTTTCTTTTAGTTAAAATTTTATGAGGATAAGTTTGATGGCCTACATCCCAAATTATTTGATCTTTTGGAGTATTAAAAATGTAATGCAAGCCTACAGTTAGTTCTACTACTCCTAGTCCAGCACCAAGGTGTCCACCTGTTTTAGATACGTTATCTATCATAAATGATCGTACCTCTTCACACAAAATTTCTAATTCATTGCTAGTTAATTTTTTAATATCCTTGGGAGTATCAATACTATTTAGAAATTTATATTCCTGTTTTGTTGCTTTGCTCATTATTTACACTTAACCTAATTTAGTTTCACTGCAACTAGTTTTTCATTATTATTTCTAATAAAATTAATTAATATGTGTTTTTTTTTATTATCAAAAACTTCAACTATTTGTTTTCTTAGTTGAGAAATATTATAAATTTCTGTCATCTCTACTTCTGTAATTAGGTCTCCTACCATGAAAGTATTAGATTTATTAACCTCTACTACAATTAAACCACTAGTATAATTTTTAATTTTATAACGTTGAGCATAATTTGAATTTAGTTTTTTCAAATATATTCCAAACTCTTTTAAGTAGAGTTCATTGTTATCAGAGTTAAAAAAAGAAGAGTCTTTTATAATGTTTGTATTAATTAGATGGTTGTCACTTAAATTTTCTTTTATTTTTACTAAATTTTTGCATTGGTCTTTATTTTGATTGATTGCAATGCAGTTTTTTACATGTATTTTAAGATTCTTTATAGCTTTACACTCTTCTCTATTTTCAAAATTAATGGGCACATTAGTTACAAAAGGTTGGTTTTTATTTAATTTTGTAAATATTATATTAGATCTGCCTAATAATTTTTCATTAATATCTGTTGAAAAAATATTTAGATGTAATTCTTTTATATTTAAGTCCGTTTCATCTTTTATAAAAACGCTTACGAAACAGTCTTGACCAACCTTTGCAATTCCTGATGTTTCAAACATAATATTTTTAGCATAAATTGCTTTAATAAAAGTAAATATAATAAAAATTAAAAAAAAAGGCTTCATGCGTTAGTTTTGATTGTCTGTTCTAACATAAACATTCTGTCTTGGCCAAAAAATAATTCATTTTTATATAAAAAAGTAGGAACACCAAATACATTATTCTTTTTTGCATCTGAGGTATTATTTTTTAATACTTCAACAATTTTATCATCTTTATTATATAAATCTTTTGTGCTTTCTTTTAGA
>CACMKJ010000046.1 GCA_902614225.1 Rhodospirillaceae bacterium | reverse complement strand
GAACACAATATAGTTGGAGAAGAACTAGGAAATATAGATAAAAACTCAGATTTTACATGGATTATTGATCCTATTGACGGCACTAAAGCTTTTATTGGTGGTATTCCTGTTTTCACATTTTTATTATCGTTAAAGCATAGAAATAATTATCTATTAGGTTTAGTTGATCAACCAATTTTAAATGAAAGATTTTGGAATTGTGATAATAAGGCTTATTTAAATAATAAAGTTATAAAAGTAAGAAAATTTAATAATATTTCTAGTACACTTGTTGCCATTACTGACCCTAAAATGTTTAAAAATTATAATTTATTGAACAGGAAACTATTTAATAAATTTAATTTTATTAGATGGGGTACTGATGCTTTAGGTTACATGAGATGTGCTGAAGGTATTATTGATGCTGTTATTGAAAGGGATATTAAAATATGGGATATAGCAGCAATAATTCCTATAATTACGGCTTCTGGAGGAATAATCACCACATGGGATAATAAACTCCCCGGGACTAATGATACAGTAATAGCATGTAATGACAAAAAACTACATAAAATGTTGGTTAATACTTTGCAAAACTATTTATAAATACTATCTTATTATTATGCAATTAGAAGAGATGAAATATGATATAGTTATAGTGGGAGCTGGTCCTGCTGGATTATCTGCAGCTATTAAATTAAAACAATTAGATAAGAAAAATAACACAAATCACTCTGTCTGTGTTATAGAAAAAGGTTCCGAAGTTGGTGCTCATATATTATCAGGTGCAATTTTAGACCCTATAGCTTTAAATGAATTAATACCTGATTGGAAAAATTTAGACACGCCAGTCGAAACACAAGTTAAGTCTGAGTCTTTTTCGTTTTTAACATCAAATAAAAACTTTAATATTCCTGATTTATTTTTACCAAAAGATACTAAAAATAAAGGAAATTATATTATAAGTTTAGGTAATTTATGTAAATGGCTTGCTAATTATGCAGAAAAAATCGGAGTAGATATATTTCCTGGATTTACTGCCAAAGATATACTTTTTGAAAATAATAAAGTAAAAGGAGTTATTACTGGAGAAAAAGGTTTTTTAAAGTTATTACAAGCTATGTTAAAGTCCTTAACCATAAAGAATATAGTATTAATTGAAAAGATTAAGTTGAACTACGATAAAGGATTTTCAGTTTTTTCTGGGGAAACAGGTGCAGGAAAATCCATAATATTGTCCTCCTTAGGGTTAGCAATAGGAACGAGAGCAGATTTTTCTTTAATTAGAAAAGGAGAAAGTGAAGGAGTTGTTATTGCAGAGTTTCAAATTAATAAAGAACATTTGGCGTATAAAAAAATCATAAATCATGGGCTAAATTCAGGAAATGATTTAATTTTAAGAAGAGTATTATCCAGAGATGGAGTAAGTAAAGCCTTTGTTAATGATAATTTAGTTACTGCTAATTTTTTAAAAGAATTAGGTTTGATTTTAGTAGAGATACACGGACAAAATGAAAAAATTGGTTTATTAGATCCTTCAAATCATATAAAGATTTTAGATAGATATAGCAATAGTGATAAGAAACTTTTGGAAGTAAATAAAAGTTTTAGTAATTATAAAAAATTGAAAAAAATTTTATATGAACTAGAAAACTTAGAAAGTAATAAAACTAGTCAACTACAAGAAATTCAAAATAATTTAAATTTATTAGAAAATTTAAACATCAAAGAGGGAGAATATGAGAATTTAATAAAAAAAAGAAATTTGATGGCACAACATGAAAAAATTTTTGTAGCAATTAATAGTATTAATAATTTGATAGATGGAGAGCAAGGAAATTTTTTGTCTGATATTTCTAAAAATAGTGCAAATCTAGAAAAAATATTTTCAGAAAATAACAAAATTGATGAAGTAGAAGCTTTACAAAAGTCTATAAATAGCATGTTGATTGAGGCTAAAGATATCATATTAAATATTTCTAAAATTAAAGATAGTTTTACATTTGATCAAAGAGGGCTAGACCAAATAGAACAAAGATTGTTTGATATAAATAATCTGTCTCGAAGATTTAAAATAGAACCTAAAAATATAAACTCTAAATTAATTAGATTAAAAGAGGAGTTAGAAGTCTTAGAAAATAGTGTAGAGAATTATGAAAAAATTAAAAATAAAGTTTATTTAGCTAAGGAGCAATACAGCGAAAGCTCTAAAATTTTAAGTGAACATAGAAAGAAATTTGCAACTAATTTAGCAAAACTAATAAATAATGAGCTTACACCGCTTAAACTAGAAGATGCAGTGTTTGAAGTAGAAGTCGTTGAAAAGGAAAAAGATAAACAAAATGAAAATGGCATAGATCATGTTAAATTTTTAGTTAGTATGAATAAAGGTGGATCTAAGGGAGAAATACATAGAGTCTCATCAGGAGGAGAGCTATCCAGACTAATGTTAGCTATAAATTTAGTAATAGCTAATAGTATGAATAAAAAAACTTTAGTTTTTGATGAAATAGACACAGGAGTTAGTGGTTCAGTAGCAGAAGCAATAGCCATTAGATTATTGAACTTATCTAAAACGCAACAAATTCTTATAGTTACTCACCTTCCTCAAGTAGCAGCTAGAGGCCAACAACATTTTAAAACTTCTAAGTATTCTAAAAATAATATTACGGTTACAGGAGTAAAAGAACTTTCTTATAAAGATAGAATAGAAGAAGTTGCTTCGATGATATCTGGAGACAAAATAACAGATGAGGCAAGACTTTTATCAGAAAGATTGCTTAACCACATAGCATGAATGATAGTATTAAAACAGACAAAGTTATTTTAGATAAAATTAAAGAACTAGTAATTAAGATAAATTATCATGACCACTTATATTATAATGAAAATAAGCAGAAAATAAGTGATACAGAATACGATGCTCTCAGAAAAGATTTAGAAAATCTAGAAACTAAATATCCTCACTTAATGCTAACAGAATCTCCAAGTAAAAAAGTTGGTAGTGAAGTCAGTAAAGAATTTAAAACATATGCTCATAATACGCCAATGTTATCTCTAAATAATGGCTATAGTGAAGAAGAGGTAAAGTCTTTTTTTCTGAAGTTTAGTAAAACATTTAATAATTTTAAAATTTTGGCTGAAACTAAAGTGGATGGATTATCTGCTTCCTTAATTTATGAGAATCATAAATTAGTGAGAGCATTAACAAGAGGGGATGGACTTCAGGGAGAAGATATTACAACTAATATTATACATGTAGATAACGTTAAGAAAAAATTACCCGGTGATTTTCCTGCTAAATTAGAAATTAGAGGTGAGGTTTTCATGCCTAAAATTGCATTTATTAAATTAAATGAAGAAAGAAAAGCAAATAATCAGCAAACTTTTTCTACTGCAAGAAATGCGGCTTCTGGATCAATTAGACAATTAGATCCTGAAATTACCAAACAAAGAAAACTTAGATTCTTTGGTTATACCATTATAAGTAAGGAAAAATATTTTGGTGAAACATTGTTGGATACCAGAAATATTTTACTAAATAATAACTTCGCATTAAATACGCCTTCAGCTTTATGTTCAAGTGTTAAAGAAATGATAGCCTTTTATAAACATATTAATGATACAAGGGACGAGTTAGAATATGAAATTGATGGCATAGTATATAAGTTAAACTCATATAAACAACAAAAAAAGATAGGCTTTACATCCAGGTTTCCTAAATGGGCACTAGCCCATAAATTTCCCGCTGAAGAGGTTGCTACTAAGATTGTAGATGTAAAATTTCAAGTTGGCCGAACAGGTTCCATCACTCCAGTTGCTATTTTAGAAGAAGTGCTTGTTGGAGGTGTTAAAATAAGTAGAGCGACATTACATAACCAAGATGAAATAAAAAGACTTAATATAAATATAGGCGATATAGTAAGGCTTCAAAGAGCAGGAGATGTTATTCCAAAAATAATAGGTGTAAAAGAGACAGCTAATGATAAAGATAAAATAAAAATTACTTTTCCATCATTGTGTCCAAGTTGTAATCAAAAACTAATAAAGACAGAAAAAGAAGTTGCGCTACGTTGTATAAACTTTGATTTTTGCAAGGAACAAATCGTATATAGAATTTCTCATTTTGTCTCTAGACAGGCACTTAATATTGAGGGGCTAGGAGAGAAACAGATTAGATTTCTTTTAGAAAAACATATTATTAAAAATATTGATGATATTTTTTTGTTAAAGAGAAAACAAGACTCAAATAAAATAAACTTATATCAATATGATGGTTGGGGTAAAAAAAGTGTAGAAAATTTATTCAAAGCTATAGAAAAAAGTTCTACAGTAACTTTTGATAAATTTATATATTCTTTAGGTATTAGGTTTGTAAAGTACTTAGCCACCCAAATTTTAAAAAACAAGCATATTCCAATGATTATTGATCCATTAGAAAACAAACTTCCTCTTTTAGATAAACGATTTGAAGATTTTAGCAAAAATAAAGCACCTAACTCAGCTAAAAACATACATAAAATATTAGATAAAGCTGATGCTATAATTCTAGTTAGTGCTGAATATAATCATTTACCTCCTCCAGCATTAATTAATCTACTAAACTATTTTTATAAAGAATTTGATAGAAAACCTTCTACTGTTTGCACCTACTCTGTGGGAGATTTTGCTGGAGTCAGAGTACAAGGACCATTAAGGACACTATTGACTCAATTAGGTAGTCCTCCTATTAAATTCGGAATGTATCAGGGAAAGCTATCTAAAAGTCTCAACGAAAAAGGAGAACCCAGCGACCCAGAAGAGACTGAGAATAGGTTTAATCTCTTTTTTAAAGAATTAGAATGGTATGCGAAAGCATTAAAAGTATCAAGAAAAGTTTAATTATTCATTAAATCATCAACAAAATCTATTCCTTTAATATCTATATTCATTGACTTAGCTTTTTGAAGCTTGCTTCCAGCATCTTTTCCTGCAATTAAAAAATCTGTTTTTTTTGATATAGAAGAAACTACTTTTCCACCTAAAGATCTTAATTTAACTTCTATTTCATTTCTTTTTAAATTTTCAAAAGATCCAGTTATTACAATTTTTTTATCTTTGTAAATTCCTTGAGACAAATTATTAGTATATTCTATATTCAAATGATTTTTAAGATTTGTGACCAGCGTAAGGAGCTTTT
>CACMKJ010000045.1 GCA_902614225.1 Rhodospirillaceae bacterium | reverse complement strand
AAACTAAATAATTTTTTAAAAGAAAATAATGAAGATTACAAAATTAGTTTTAACGATTACTTTATTAAAGCATTAGCATTATCACTTAAAAAGGTACCATCTATGAATGCAAATTGGAATAATGATGGATCTGTTACTGAGTTTAATTATGTAGATATTAGTGTTGCGGTAGCAACTGATAATGGTTTATTTACACCTGTAGTGAAACATGCTTGTACTAAGAGTCTTGAAAACATTTCTAAAGAGGTTAAGGCATTTGCCATAAAAGCAAAAGAAGGCAAATTACTACCTGAAGATTATACAGGTGGTTCTTTTTCTATATCAAATTTAGGTATGTATGGAATTGAGGAGTTTTCTGCTATTATCAATCCTCCTCAAGCAGGAATAATAGCTATAGGAGATATATTAGAAGATGTGAATGTTATTAATGGTGAATTTAAAGTTTGTAAGACTATGTCTTATGTTTTATCAGTTGACCATAGAATAGTTGATGGTGCTATAGCTTCAAAACTGTTAAAGTATTTTAAATTTTTTATAAATAATCCTTCAGCAATGTTAATTTAATGAGTAATAATAAAGTTTTTGATATAGTGGTAATTGGATCAGGACCAGGTGGTTATGTCGCAGCTATTAGAGCTGCTCAATTAAAACAAAAAGTCTTAGTAATTGAAAAGAGTGAACTTGGAGGTATTTGCTTAAACTGGGGATGTATACCAACTAAGGCTTTATTAAGATCCTCAGAAATACTAACTTATTTCAGAAAAGCAAATGACTATGGAGTTAATAATAAAAATTTTTCATTTTCAATAGAAAATATGGTGAATAGATCAAGGCAGATATCAAAAAAGTTATCTAGTGGTATAGAGTACCTCTTTAAAAAGCATTCTATTCAAGTCTTAAAGGGTGAAGCAAGTATAAAAACTCCTAATACAATAAAAGTTAGAATGAATAATAAAGATGAATTAATTAATGCTAAAAATATAATAATTGCTACAGGTGCTAAGCCTAAAATACCGTCATTTTTAAATGGAAAAGAAGATTATATCTGGAACTATAAAAATGCTATGTTACCTAAACAACTACCAAAAAGATTAGGTATAATTGGATCTGGTGCTATAGGAATAGAATTTGCAAGCTTTTACAATGACTTAGGAAGCGAAGTTAGTGTTTTTGAGATGCAAGACCGAATATGTCCTAATGAAGATCATGACATATCTGTAACATTAGAAAAAATATTAACTAAAAAGGGTATAAAATTTTTTAAAGACTCTACTGTAGAAGATGTTACTAAGAGAAAAAATATCCAACTCATTTCTAATAATAAAGCCTTTCTTTTCGACAAAGTTTTAATTGCTATCGGTGTTGAGGGCAATACTGTTAATTTAGGCTTAGAAAACACATTAGTAAAAGTCAAAAATAAACAAATAATTACATATGACTTTGGTGTAACTGATGAAAAAAATATTTATGCTATTGGTGATGTTGCTGGTTTGCCTTGGTTAGCACACAAAGCTAGCCATGAAGGTATAAAGTGTGTTGAGTATATTACTAAATTAAATACAAACTCTAAAATTAGCAGTCAAATTATACCTTCTTGTATTTATAGTAATCCTCAAGTAGCATCTATAGGTATGACAGAACATAAAGCAAAAAGTCTTAATAAGGAAATTAAGGTTGGAAAGTTTCCATTATCTGCTAACGGTAAAGCATTAGCATTAGGAGAAAGTGAAGGTTTTATAAAAACATTATTTGATGTTAAAACAGGCGAAATTTTAGGGGCGCATATGATAGGACCTGAAGTTACTGAACTTATTAATACATTTTCATTGGCTATGAAATTAGAAGCTACTGAGGCTGATATAATGAGTACAGTTTTTCCTCATCCAACATTATCAGAAGCTATTCATGAGTCAACTTTGGATGCATACAACGAGGCAATACATATTTAATGGTTAGTCATAATTCTTATATATCTAAAGCTCATTTAAAAAATTCTAGCCCTATAAAACTCAAAAGACCTAATTGGATAAGAGTAAAGGCACCCATATCTGATGGATACTATGATTCAAGGTTATTAGTAAAAAAGTTAAATTTGAACACTGTATGTCAAGAAGCTGCATGCCCAAATATAGGAGAGTGTTGGGAAAAAAAACATGTGACTATTATGATTTTGGGTAAGGTTTGTACTAGAAAATGTACCTTTTGTAATATTTCTACTGGAATTCCAGATAAAGTTGATAGTACAGAGCCTGTTAGGTTAGCTAAAGCAATTTCTGCATTAGCACTTAAACATGTGGTCATCACTTCAGTTGACAGAGATGATCTCAAAGATGGAGGAGCAAAACATTTTAGTGATTGTATAAATGAAATTAGAAAGTTAGATAAAAAAGTAACAATAGAAATTTTAGTCCCTGATTTTCAAAGAAAAAATGACGCATTGAATATTATTGCTAAAGCTAATCCAGATGTTTTTAACCATAATTTAGAGACTGTTCCTAGACTTTATAAAGAAATTCGAAAAGGAGCTAATTATAACCATAGTTTGAAAATTTTAAAAAATATAAAATCCTATAACCCTAAAATATGGACTAAATCTGGTTTAATGGTTGGTCTTGGCGAAAGCATTGATGAAATTTTTTCAGTAATGAAGGATATGAGAAATAACTCTGTGGATTTTGTAACAATAGGACAATATTTACAACCAAGCAAAGGGCATCAAGAGTTAAAAAAATACTATACCTTAGAAGAATTTAAGAAGTTAGAAAAAAAAGCATGGGAGTATGGTTTTTCAATGGTGTCTTGTACTCCTTTAACAAGGTCTTCATATCATGCTGACAAGGACTTTGCTAAACTAAAAGAACTAAATGCATAAATATTCTAATTCAATAGTTTTACCTTTTAATGCTCGACAATTATATGAGATTGTAATTGATGTAGAATCATATCCTGAGTTTTTACCATGGTGTTTATCATCAAGAATAGTTAAAAAAATTAATGATGATAACTTTGATGCTGAATTAACAGTTGGGTATAAAGCTATAGATGAAAAGTACATAAGCAGGATAGAAGCTGAGTATGAAAAAAAAATTATTTCTAAAGCTATCTCTGGACCATTTAAATCTTTAGATAGCTGTTGGTATTTTAAAAATATTGATAAAAAACAGTGTAAAGTTGATTTTATGGTTGAATATCAATTTAAATCGTTCTTTTTAGATAAAGTAATGGGTAGCTTATTTAAAAAAGCAACTATTAAAATGTTAGAAGCTTTTGAGCTAAGGGCTAAAAGTTTACATAATTGAATGTAATTTTTTAAAGGTTTCATTGATTGAAAACATTGATGCCTTTAATCTTATTTTGTACCTATTACCTTCATAAAAATTTTTAATGGTAAAAATATTTTTTTTTCTAATGTAAAAACTATGAAAAACTGTACCTACCGGTTTTTTTTTACTGCCACCTCCAGGGCCAGCAATACCAGTAGTACTTATGAAAATGTCAGAGTTATTTTTATTTTTAAGGCCATATATCATCAATTCTGCAACTTGTTTACTTACTGCGCCGTATTTTTCTAATTCAAATTTTGGAACATCTAAATAAATTTGTTTTGCCTTATTTGAGTATGTTACTAGACCACAATCTATAACTTTTGATGCGCCAGGAATTGTTATTAATTTAGAAACAATCATACCTCCTGTACATGACTCGGCAATACTTATAGATAAACCTCTGTTTATACAATATTGAATTAATTTTTTAGAAAAATTTTCCATAAGTAAATTTAAATGTAAATATAACTATTAAAGTTTGTATAGCAGCAATTATATCATCACAAATTACTCCAAAGTGATTAGAATATTTTTTATCTATAATGTTAGCAGGAAATATCTTTAAAATATCAAAAAACCTAAAAAGTATAAAAGCGCAGAAAAGTTGCAAAAATTCTAATTCTATAAACATTAGTACTAAAAGTTGTCCTAAAACTTCATCAATTATAATTTCAGATTTATCTGCCTTTCCCTCTTGTTTTTGGTAAATCCTGATAGCATAAAGTGAAAGAGCCAGAAGAAATATAAAAAAAAATAAAACTAGTTGGATAGGAAAGAAAGATAATAAAATAAATCCTAAAAAAATACCAGCAATTGATCCTAAAGTTCCAGGCATTTTTGTAAAATATCCTAGGCCAAAAACAGTACATATATTTTTCATGATGATTAACAACATATTAGATTTTTTTTAATTGTTCTATTGTAGCAACGCAATAACAAGATATGCCTTCTTTTCTGCCGGTAAAACCTAATCCTTCAGTAGTAGTTGCCTTTATTGATATATTTTCTTTTTGAGTTTTCAACGTTTTAGCTAACTTAATACGCATTTTATCAGTATATTTTGCAATTTTTGGACTTTCTCCAACAAGCGTACAGTCAATATGAGAAATATTTGCTTTAGCATCACTTAAAAGTTTTTGTGCCTTACTTAACATTATTAGTGAATTTATACCTTTTATTTTTTTTTCCGTATCTGGAAAGTGTTTTCCAATATCTCCTAAAGAGCATGATCCTAATAACGCATCAATAATTGCATGAATACCTACATCTGCATCAGAATGTCCAAGAAGTTTAAACTTATGAGGAATTCTTATTCCAAACAAGGTAATATTTTTACCATTAATAAGTTTATGGGTATCAAACCCATGGCCAATTTTAGTTGTAAAGTTTTCTTTCATATTATTTATTTTATTAATCCAATCTTTATTTGTAGTAATCTTAATATTATCAATATCTCCTTTTATGGTATGTATAATTGCATTACTTTTTGCAAATATTTGGGCATCATCAGTAAAATTATCTAATATTTTTTCATTATTCAAATAAGCTTTATATAAAGTTTTATATTCAAATAACTGAGGAGTTTGAGTTAAAAATAGGTTATCTCTTTCCATATCTTTTGTTACTTTGTTTTTTTCACATAATTTAATAGTATCTTGAATTTTAACAACTGGTACTACGGCAGTCTTTACTTTTTGTAATTTAATATAAAGATTATCTACTAACTTTTTTGATATAAAGGGTCTTGCCGCATCATGAATCATTACATAATTACATGATAATTTTTTTAAAAAATTTAAAGCCTTAAATGCTGATTTTTGACGAGATTTTCCACCTTCAATAAAAAAAACATTTTTATATTTATTTTTAATATCTTTGTAAAATTTCAAATGTTTTTTGCTAATGACTACTATTAGATAGGACAAGTATGGTAATGAAAAAAATTTTTCTATATTTATTTCTAATAAACTAATATTATTAATTAATAAATATTGTTTGGGTATTGAACTGTTCATTCTTTTTCCTGATCCAGACGCCAAGATAATACAAGCTAAACTTTTATTTATTTTTTTTTGCATATATATAAAATACTATTAACAGAAAATGAGAGAAAAAAAAGTACTAAACCAGTTAATTTCATTACTACCAATGCCTGCAGTAGTAATAGACAATAAGGGGGTTATTGAAGAAGCTAATTTAGTATTTAAAGAAAAATTTAATTTTAATAGAATATCAAAAAAAAATAGAATTAAATTGCAGGCTTTTTTAAATTTTGATATTACAAATTTTTTACAAAGATTATCTGTAAATGATATGACTATTTCAACTTATGATTATAAATTTATTGATCTAAATGAAAATGAGGTATTTGTAGACTTACACTTTAAAAGCATCTCAAAAAATAAAATTTTAATGACATTAGATCAAAAAGATACTCATAAATCTCATTATACTCAATCAAGTAAAATTCTAACTGATATGTTTATGAACGGATTTATTAAAAGCATAGCCAGAAATATTAGTTCTCCTGTTACTAAT
>CACMKJ010000044.1:0-2500 GCA_902614225.1 Rhodospirillaceae bacterium | reverse complement strand
TGGTCCCCCCATGTTCAAACAAGATTTCACGTGTCTCGTCTTACTCGAGTACTTATTAGGCACTTTACCCATACAAGGCTTTCACTTTTTATAGCATGCTTTCCCAAACATTTCTGGTTTTACCTAACAAGCAACTGGCCTGATCCGCTTTCGCTCGCCACTACTAACGGAGTTTCGGTTGATATCCTTTCCTCTGGCTACTTAGATGTTTCAGTTCGCCAGGTTTGCTTTTTATATCTATGTATTCAATATAAAATGCCGTAAAACGGCGGGTTTCCCCATTCGGAAATCCCCGGATCAAAGTTTATTCACAACTCCCCAGGGCTTATCGCAGTGTATCACGTCCTTCATCGCCTCTTGATGCCAAGGCATCCACTAAATGCACTTTCATCGCTTGAATTATCATATGTACAGAAATAAATCTTTTCTTGATAAGAATTCTCTGTGTGATGGTTTATTAAACTATATCAAACATTATTGAATATTGTTATTAGTTTTGGTGGAGGTGAACGGGATCGAACCGATGACCTCCTGCTTGCAAAGCAGGCGCTCTCCCAACTGAGCTACACCCCCTTAATAAAAAACAGCAAAAAATGTGCCATTTTTGGTGGGCCCGGGTAGACTTGAACTACCGACCTCACGCTTATCAGGCGTGCGCTCTAACCGCCTGAGCTACGGGCCCATTAGGGCTCCTAATAACTCTAAAAAGGGATTTATAGACGACGATCTAATGTCTATTAATAACTTAATACAAATTAATGAAATTAAATTATCCTTAGAAAGGAGGTGATCCAGCCACAGGTTCCCCTACGGCTACCTTGTTACGACTTCACCCCAGTCGCTGACCTTACCGTGGTCGACTGCCTCCGAAGTTAGCACATCGCCTTCAGGTAAAACCAACTCCCATGGTGTGACGGGCGGTGTGTACAAGGCCCGGGAACGTATTCACCGCGGCGTTCTGATCCGCGATTACTAGCGATTCCAACTTCATGTACTCGAGTTGCAGAGTACAATCCGAACTGAGACGTCTTTTTGAGATTAGCTCTAGGTTGCCCTATTGCGACCCATTGTAGACGCCATTGTAGCACGTGTGTAGCCCAGCCCGTAAGGGCCATGAGGACTTGACGTCATCCCCGCCTTCCTCCGGTTTATCACCGGCAGTCTCCCTAGAGTGCCCAACCGAATTGCTGGCAACTAAGGACAAGGGTTGCGCTCGTTGCGGGACTTAACCCAACATCTCACGACACGAGCTGACGACAGCCATGCAGCACCTGTACTAAGTCCAGCCGAACTGAAGAGTTTTATCTCTAAAACTCGCGACTTAGCAATGTCAAGAGCTGGTAAGGTTCTTCGCGTTGCGTCGAATTAAACCACATGCTCCACCGCTTGTGCGGGCCCCCGTCAATTCCTTTGAGTTTTAATCTTGCGACCGTACTCCCCAGGCGGAGTGCTTAATGCGTTAACTACGACACTGAAAAGTTAATTTCCAACGTCTAGCACTCATCGTTTACGGCGTGGACTACCAGGGTATCTAATCCTGTTTGCTACCCACGCTTTCGAACCTCAGCGTCAGATATGGCCCAGAAAATCGCCTTCGCCACCGATGTTCTTCCCAATATCTACGAATTTCACCTCTACACTAGGAATTCCATTTTCCTCTACCAATCTCAAGTAAATCAGTTTTGATGGCAGTTCCGGAGTTGAGCTCCGGGCTTTCACCACCAACTTGATTAACCGCCTACGCTCGCTTTACGCCCAGTAATTCCGAGCAACGCTTGCCCCCTCCGTATTACCGCGGCTGCTGGCACGGAGTTAGCCGGAGCTTCTTATACAGGTACCGTCATTATCTTCCCTGTCGAAAGAGTTTTACAACCCTAAGGCCTTCTTCACTCACGCGGCATGGCTGGATCAGGCTTTCGCCCATTGTCCAATATTCCCCACTGCTGCCTCCCGTAGGAGTCTGGGCCGTGTCTCAGTCCCAGTGTGGCTGATCATCCTCTCAAACCAGCTAACGATCGTAGTCTTGGTGAGCCTTTACCTCACCAACAAACTAATCGTACGCGGGCTCATCTAAGAGCGGCCGAAGCCTTTCCCCCTTAGGGTATATGCGGTATTAGCAATCATTTCTAATTGTTATTCCCCACTCAAAGGTAGATTCCCACGCGTTACTCACCCGTCTGCCACTGTCCACTAAACCGAAGTTTAGCTTATCGTTCGACTTGCATGTGTTAAGCCTGCCGCCAGCGTTCGCTCTGAGCCAGGATCAAACTCTTAAGTTTGATCTTAAAAAAATTTATCGCTGACCCGACACATATCACTAACAAAGCTTATTAGCTTAAAGATTTATATGCATCGGTCGCTATGTTTTGACCGTCGCCTATAAATCCCTTTTTAATATTCAATTTTCAAACATCATATCGTTTTTCAACGACGAATTTTAACTTTTACACCTTAGCCTAGTTCGTGTCAATTAAAAATTAGGTAGACAGCAACATTTTTT
>CACMKJ010000043.1 GCA_902614225.1 Rhodospirillaceae bacterium | reverse complement strand
TCTAAGCATTAAGCTAAAAGCGTGTGATCCTCTTTTTAGCTGATCAATTTTTAAAAAGTTCAACTGATTTGCATCAATTTCTTTATTGCTTTGAATATTACTTTTATTATCTTCCATTATTTACTATGGATACTTTATAACAGAATTGTTTTTAAAAGACTTAGCTAATTCACTACTCTGAGTTGCTAGACTATTTACCGCTTTAGCTAAGTCGTTAAAGTTTTTATTCATTTTCTTTTGATTTGAGGATATTTGTTCTAAAACACCCTTGTTAGTAGATTTTTTTGCTAAATTAACCATTTCTTTTGTAGAACTTTTTTGAGTTTTCTTTAGATCATTTACAATTTTTCTTAATTCACTAATATTTTTCTCATTTGTACTTCTTACTGAGGTTGAAAAGTTATTTGTTAACTTAGATAATTCTTCGACAAGTAAATTATTTGTATTTGTAACATTTTTGTCTAAATTATTTATGCTTTCTATTAAAGCATTATTTGTTTCCAAAATTCTTGCTTGCTCATCTATCCCTGTTTCTAACTTTTCTAAGGCAACTTTAACTCCGTCTACGTTCTCGGCAAAGACTACAAGTGCCTCTCTGCTTGTATTAGTCATAGATGTAAGTTCGTTCATAGTTCTAGAGTAAATTAGGGCAGTAAGACTAAGTCCAATTACCGCAGCTAGAATAGACACACCAAAAATTATTGTTGTAAATTTATGAATTTGCTTCACTGATGCCTCCAATTTTTTATTTTCAGACTTAATTCTATTATATTCTGATGTAACATCAGTAGCTGCATCAGCAGCATCTAATGCTATCTTTATGCTTTCTTGTACTTCATTTGCAGAATTCATTTTATTTCCTATTATAACCCTTAATTACTTTTTTATAAGCACATTTTATGCCAGATGCATCAAAAACTACTTTTGAAGGTAATATTTTGGAAATAAATCCATATGCTTTACAACCATAGGGTTTACTTTGTTTATAAGTAACATAAAAATATTTACAACCATGACACTTTAATACATTATTCATAATCTTTAACTTTTCTAATTTTATTAACTAATTTTGCTATCTGATTACGAAAAACAGCTATAAAAGATAAAGAACCACATACAAAAATAATAATAGCTAGAAACTTCTGATCATCCCATTTTTCTAATGCGGTTGTAAAGCATAGAAATGAAGAATATAAAAAAGCAAAGTTCATTATATAATCGCTTAATTTTTTTATATTACTGTGATTTCTTTTCATTCGTAGTACCATCTTCGTTAAATATTAATTCGTTAGGTAATTCTATCTCAGGCTCAATAATGTCTTCACCTTTATTTACTTTATAAATATAAGCCAAAGCTATTGCAACAGCTGTATATAATTTATCTGAAATTTCTTGACCTAATTCAGATGTAAAATATAAAGCTCTTGCTAATAATTTGTGTCTGTATATAAATATATCTGCTTCTTTACCTTTCTCTATAATTTTTTCTGCTATCTTACCTCTTCCCATTGCTAGAACCTTTGGAGCACCGACCTCTCCAACATCGTATTTAAGAGCTACTGCAAAATGAGTTGGGTTTACTATTATTGCTGACGCATCATTTACATTTTCTAATGACTCTGCTTGTTTCAAAGCTTTTCTTACTGTTTCATATTGCAATCTTCTAATTTTAGATTTAACTTCTGGAGATCCTTCGGTTTCCTTAGATTCATCCTTTAAATCTTGTCTGTTCATTCTTAAGGATTTGATAAAACTATATTTTTGCCAAGACCAATCTAAAATACCTATTAACAACAGAACAATAATTAAAAAAATAATAAGTAATGGGAAAAAAGAGGCAGCAGTTATCAGAGCATGTTCAAAGGTTTCTGTTGAAAGCTGTATTAATTTAGCAGTTTCGTTATATAAAAAAAAAGACCCTATCCCAAATAAAAGTATAACTTTTAGTACACTTTTTGACAACTCTACTAAGCCTTTAACACTGAATGTTCTTTTCATCCATTCTATTGGGTTAAGTTTACTGTTTTTCCATGATACTGCTTTAAAACTAAATGTAATTCCTCCAACTAATAACTGTGTAAAAATTGTAACTGTTAAAACTGGTATACCAATCAATAGTATAAAAATAAAAATTTTATAAAATGCATCTTTCAAAGGGGTTAATGGTGAAATACCGTATTTAACTGTCTCTAAAGAAACAAATATATTTTTCCAATTAGAAATTATTTGCTGATGATTGCTAGCTACAAAATAAAAAAATGCTAACATCATTACAATAGAAGAAAAAACATACATTTCTTTTGATGTTACTGTCTTTCCATCTTCTCTCGCCTTATCTAGTTTTCTCTGGGTTGGCTGTTCTGTTTTTTCTTGTGCACTATTATTTTGATTTTCTGCCACTACATCAAACCTTCCATAAGCCTATGTATAAAATCAATAGATACATTTGTAATATTTGAAAAGTTACCTCCGATAGTAATGGAACATACATATAATAAAAAAAATGCAAATAACATAGTTATTGGAAAACCAAAAGAAAATAAATTTAAAGTTGGAGCAGACCTGGTAACTATGCCTATCACTACATTTAAAAGGGTAATACCAACTACTACTGGTAACATAATCAAAGCACCAAATTTAAACATTAAGCCTCCTGCATCAATACCTAATTGGATCATGCTAATATTAATATTAGTGGCACCAATAGGAAGAACTTTATAACTTTCTAAAATTACAGATAATGCTAAAAGATGACCATCTAATGATAAAAAAACTACTATCATAAATAAAGATAAAATTTGACTTATTACAGGAGTTTGAGTTCCTGATTCAGGATCTATTAAACCTGCAAAACTTAAACCTGTACTAGCAGCTATTTTTTCCCCTGCTAAACTTGACGCAGAAAATAAAACTGTTAAGAGAACTCCACTAGTTAATCCTATCATTAATTCAACAAAAATAATAGAAAACAACGGAAAACCTGCTAATGCTTCTATATCTGGCATTTCAACCTGATTAAAAATTATAAAACTGATAGCAAAAGAAATTACTATCCTCACTTGTAGCGGAATAATTCTATAACCAAATAATGGAGATGCTAAAAAAAAACTTCCCACTCTAAGAGAGGCTAGTGCTAGTGCTCCAATAATAGTAACCAAACTTGATAATTCTAAACCAGGCAAATTTTGACTAAAGTTATTAACAAGATCCATTTTAATTAAGTGTTGCCACTCTCTCAAAAATAAACATAAAGTATTCAGTAAGGCCTAAGATTAAATAATTAGAAAATAAAGCTATAGTTAAAATAACTATAACAACCTTTGGCACGAAACTGAGAGTCATCTCATTGATGGATGTAGCGGCCTGAATAATTCCTATAACTAGACCTATAGCTAATGCAACTAATAAAACAGGGCCAGCTAGTTTTAAAACCTGCCAAAAAGCTAAACTTAACATTTCTATATTATTTTCAAAACCCATACTAATTCCTACTGCACTATATAAGTGCTCACTAAAGAACCTACTGTCATACTCCAACCGTCTACTAAAACAAATAATAATATTTTAAATGGTAAAGCTATTAACATAGGTGAAAGCATCATCATTCCTAAAGACATCAAAACAGAAGCTACTACCATATCAATTACTAAAAAAGGTAAGAAAAGTAAAAAACCAATTTGAAATGCAGTTTTTAATTCAGATGTAATAAATGCTGGTAAAGCTATGCTAAAAGGAATTTCTTCCTTACTGTAAAATTGTTGGGCACCTGATATTTCTGCAAACATTGAAAGGTCAGTTTCTCTTGTATTTGTTACCATAAAACTCTTTATTTGCTTTGATGCTTTATCTAGAGCATCCGGTGTTTGAATTTCACCGTTCATATATGGGATAGCAACTAATTCATAGATATTGGTAAAAGTAGGTGCCATTATAAAAAAAGTTAAAAATAAAGCTAAAGCTATTAATACTTGATTAGGAGGTGTTTGTTGAGTTCCTAAAGCCTGTCTTAATATAGACATTACAATTACAATTCTGGTAAATGATGTCATACCTAACAATATTGAAGGTAAAATAGTTAAAGCTGACATCAATAATAATATTTGCAATGATAAAGAATATGTAGTGCCTCCATTTTCATTAGCTTCAACATTTAAAGCAGGTAAGCCCCCTAAAGTATCTATTGCAAATGTATTGTTTATGAAAAATAATCCAGATAGTAGGAGAAAAATAAATAATATAAAGTTTGTTTTTTTAAAGTAAGTAATCATTAGTTATTCTCACTAGTATTTGCTAGCTCTATATCATTTAAGGGTAAAATATTTGAAATACTATTTTTACTAGATACAACTAAAAAGTTATTTTTATTTACCTTAAACATAATTACTCTATTGCCACCACCAAGTAATGATGAACTAATAATATCAATAGATCTATTTTTATTAATCTTTGATTTAAAAAAATCTTTCTTTTTATTAATAAAGAAAGCTAAGAATAAAAGTGCACCTAGAAATGTAATAATAATAATTAGTGTATAAAAATCAAAAGTTTCTTGCATTTGCATCTCCTATATAGATGAGATGCAAAAGTCTTGCCAAATAAAAATTAGCTTAAAATATAGAGTTTTTGATTAAAATTAGAAAATAAGTCAAAGATTTGACTTATAAATTTTGCACTCTTTCTTTTGGATCTACAACTTCTGTAAACCTAATACCAAAACGTTCTCCTATCATTACTACCTCGCCTTTAGCTATAATAGTACCGTTAGCCAAAATATCTAAGGGATCTCCTGCTAGTCTCTCCAACTCAATAACTGATCCCTCATTAATTCTCAGTAATTCTCTTAGTTTTATCTCAGCCCCTCCAACTTCAACTGTCAGCTTTACATCAATATTTTCTATAACTTTTAAGTTCTCTAATCCTGTTCTCTCATTCTTTTCAACGTTATCTAAATTTACTTCTTCAGATTTATTAGTCTCTTCAACCTTATTTTCTTCTTGTACTGCCTCTTTATTTTTTTCCTCTGCCATAGTATCCTCTCTTTAATTTAAATTCTTTTTTTTATATTAACTGCTGCACTTCCTTTATATTCGCCTAAATCGCCATTAAACATCTTAATATCTTCCACATAAACATCAATTTTATCGGAAATAGGGATTTGGATAGTATCCCCTACTTTAACTCTTAACAGTTTAGCCATATTAACCATTGGCTGACTTAATGTAGCTTTTATACCCAATGGTATTTCTAAAATAGCACTTTCTAATTTATCTTTCCAAGATACGTCATCTTCTATTACATCAGATTGAACTCTAGACCTTAATAGAGACGCTATTGGCTTCAAAGTTTGCAAAGGATAAATGATATCAAAGTTAGCAGCATCTACTCCTGGCAATTGAACTACAAAGGAGCAGATAATAACTAAATCGCTTGCATCTACAAAATTAGTAAACTGTGGATTCATTTCTCTACCTAATTTTGTGAAATTTATAGGCGTTAAGTCTTTCCAACTTAATTTAAGCTGTTTCATAAGATCGACGTTTACCATTTCTATAATTCTTTCTTCAGTAGCAGTAAACTCTTGTCTTGTAGTTTTTAAAACTTCAATATTTCCACCATAGTAAGCATTTGTAAGAATACTAATAAAAGCAGGAGAAAAAACTACTAATAATGAGCCTCTTAACTCTTCAATTCTATAAGTAGATAAACTCATAAAACTATCTAATGAGGAAGAGTATTCATCAAACGTTTTAACTTCAGGAGGAAATGAGCTTATCCTAGGTTGAACCCTCAACATAGGCTGAAATACTGATCGAGAAAATCTTGCAAACCTTTCATTAATTAACCTTAAAGCATAATAATCGCCCATAAGCGATAAATCGTCAGTACCAAAATTAAAAGGCGCAACCTCTAAGTCCTTTCCTATTCCAGCTTCAGCTGAAACATCGCCCTTAGAAAGGCCTTCCATTAATGCATTTACTTCATCCGTAGTTAATTTTCTTGAATCAGCCATAACTTTTCTTTATTGTAATACAAATGATGTAAAGTGAATTCCTTCAACTCCACCAAAACCTTCTTTATCTTCTAAAAAAATATTAAGTGCATCTTTTATAGAGTCTGCAAGTGCTTGCTTCCCATCTCTTCCTGCAACATCTTCTTGCGAAAACTCACTCATCACCCCTAAAACTATGCCTCTTAGAGCCAATTGATGACTTTCTACATTTACCATTACCTCTTCATCATACTGCGTTGATACGCCAACAGTAATTTGTAAAAACTGTTTAGAGCCTCTTAGGTTAGTAGTAAAATTGCCAGGAAATTCGTAATAAGTTGTAAGAAATTTTTCTTCTACATTTACTTTTTTAACTTTTTTCTTTGGAACACACTCTTCTTCTCCATCAGCATTTTCTGTACACTCCATTTCAACTTCACTTTCTTCATCAGAACTTTCTTCTTCTTCTTCCTTTTTATTGTCTGCAGGAGGTTTTTTTCCATCTAATATTTCTGAGACTTCAGCAGATGGATCTG
>CACMKJ010000042.1 GCA_902614225.1 Rhodospirillaceae bacterium | reverse complement strand
ACATTCTAGAAATGGATATATGAAAGAAGCTTTAAAGCTTTTGATACCATCTTTATTTGTTGATTTGAGGTTAAACAGAATAGAGGCTGCTACACTGGAAGAAAATATTGCTAGTAAAAATTTACTAAAAAAAATTGGTTTTAAAAAAGAAGGAGTATTAAGAAAATATTTAAAAATTAATGGAGCCTGGAGAGATCACATTTTATATGGATTATTAGAGAATGATTTTAAGTAATAGGTTAAGCTGATCCTGAATAATTTGAAAAAATAGCATTTTGAAGTAATTCTTTACTGATACCTAGTTTAGTAATAGCTTGGGCCCATTTTTTACTATGATTTTTTGCAAAAATTATATCTTTGTCTAAATTTAACTCAAACCAATCATTTTTTTTTAATTCCTTATGAAGCTGAAAGCTAGACCAACCTGTGTAGCCTAGAGCTAGAATAGACTTAGACGGTCCGTTCCCTAATGCTACTTCTTTTATAGTCGAAAAATCACTGGATAGTACAAGACCGTCATCTAATCTAATATGATTTTTATCATTTTCATAATCATTGGTATGTAATATAAATCCTTTATCTAATTCAACAGGACCACCATAGTATATTTGAGGTTGCCGGATAATATTCTTAATATTTTCTCCTAATAAAGAGGTCAAATTAACACTATATGCTGGTTTATTTACTATAATACCCATTGAACCGTCTTCATTATCAGAAATAATATAAATTAATGACTTTTTGAATATACCATCATTTATATTAGGTGAAGAAATTAAAAATTTTCCTTGTAAAGAATGATAATTTTTTTTTTTATTTTTCATTATTATAAATATTATATTATATATACAAAATGTTAAAATTATTTCCAGCACTACTTTTCTTTTATGCTACTTATAGTATAGCAACCGAAATTAATATTTATGATATTGAAAAAAATAAGGTAAATATACTTTTAGCAGAAAAAAGTAAGAATAAAATACAATTAGGTTTAGAGTTTTTATTAGATACAGATTGGAAAGTTTATTGGAAATACCCTGGAGATGTAGGGTTAGGACCAAGCTTGCAAATTACTGAAGGCAGCAAAAAACATAAGATTAATATAAAATGGCCATATCCTGTAGAGCTTTATGAGGAAGAAGTTAATCTAACCTCTAGAGTTTATTATAATAATGTTATTTTACCAACCGAGATTACTTTTTATGATTTATCCCAATCTAAAAGTAAAAAAATTAAATTCCTTTTAGATTTCCAGATTTGTAAAGAAATATGTATACCTATTAGTAAAGACTTTATTATAGATTTACAGCCTGAAAACTATATTAATAACAAAAATATTGAAAGGATTAAATCATACGATTCTTATGTACCTAAAGATATAGAATTCTCTAAAAGCTTAAAAGGCAATAATATAACAATCAAGAAAAAAACTGTAATTATAGAATTAGATAAAAAAAATAAAAAAAAATTATTAAATAATGAAAAAGAAAGTTTTATTTTTTTAAAAAACAATAGTTTAGGAACTACGCGTTTTTCAAAAGTAGAAGAAGATGAAAAAAAGATATATTTTTTTTTAAAGGATATTAATTATGATAATAATGTAACAGGTAAATCTAAAGCTTTTATAAAAATTAATGATGAGTATTTTTATTGGACTACTTCAAACCATATTATTGAAAAAAATAATTTAAATTTTAATTTATTTTTAATATTATTTTTTTCTTATATTGGTGGTTTTATTTTAAATTTTATGCCATGTGTGCTTCCTGTTTTAGGTTTAAAAATAAATAGTTTTATGCAAGATTTACAATCAAAAAATAGAATAAATATTAAATTAAGTAGCTTTTCTATAGTTCTAGGAATAATTAGTACTTTTTTTATTTTTGCATTAATAACTTCGACATTGAGGTTTCTTGGTAAGAGTGTGGGGTGGGGGATGCAATTTCAAAGTCCTACTTTTATTCTATTTATTATATTAATATTAATTTTATTTATACTAAATTTATTGGGTTTATTTGAAATAAGACTGCCAAATGTATTAAACTATTTTTTAAAAAATAAAAATTTTAGCCAAAATTCAAATACTTATATAAAAAATTACTTTACAGGAATATTAAGTACGTTATTAGCTACACCATGCACAGCTCCTTTTGTAGGTACTGCCATTTCAGTAGCACTTTCACAACATACATTATATTCGATATTAATATTTATATTTATGGGAATTGGTAAATCTATGCCTTACATTTTTTTTATACTTTACCCTAATATAATTAACTTTTTTCCTAAACCTGGAAAATGGTTTGCTTATTTAAAATACTTCTTTGCATTTCTCTTAATGTTAACAGTTTTATGGCTAATAAATATTCTTTTTACTCCAAAACACAATATTAGTGATAATTGGGAAGAGTTCGAAACATATAAGATTAATGAATACTTAGATCAAGGTTATAACGTTTTTGTTGATGTAACTGCTGAGTGGTGTTTATCATGTGCTGTAAATAAAAAACTAGTATTGAACCAAGAAGAAATAAAAAATTTATTCAAAAATAGAGATATTAAAACATTAAGGGCAGATTGGACTGATAGAAATGATGATATTTTAAAATACTTAAATAAATATAACAAATATGGAATACCTTTCAACATACTTTATACTACTTCAAAGCCTGATGGTTTCATTTTTAGTGAGATTTTAAGTAAAAACCAAATTAGAAAGGCTATAGAAAAGTATATTGATACTAAATAGCAGCAGTTGCTAATTTATCGGCTCTTTCATTATATTTGTCACCACTATGAGCTTTAACCCACTTCCACTCAATATTATGAAGATTATTTAATTTATCTAAAGTTATCCAGTAGGATTTATTTTTTACTTTCTCTTTTTTGCTATTTATCCAATTATTTTTTTTCCAACCATAAACCCAACTTGTAATACCTAACTTCAAATAATTACTATCAGTATATAATATAATATCTTTTTTTATATTAAAGTACTCTAGTGCTTTAATAGCAGCAGTCATTTACATTATATTATTAGTAGTATTGTCTTCTTTTCCACAAATTTCAGTTTCAATATTATTTTCAATTATAATAGCTCCCCAACCACCTGGGCCAGGGTTGCCTCTACAAGCACCATCTGTGTAAATAACTATTTTGTTTATCATATATAATTTATTTTAATCTTTACTACTTAACATAATTTATTATGATTAATAATTTATAGCACAAATATGAAATTATTCTTAATAAAATTTACTTATTCTTTCTTATCTTGTGTAGTAATTACTTTTCTAGCCTCATGTTCAATTTTAGACTATAATAAAGGTCAAAATAAAAGTCAGTATAGCCAAAATAATGTTAAAAAAAATAAATGCCCATCAACAAAAATTCACTCTAAAACTGCAAATTATATATCTACTAAAAAGTATATTTTAAGCATAAAAAAAATAGAAATGGCATGTAAAAATGAAGTAGTAAAAAGTTCTAATATTTTAAATACAGTAATTCAATTTAAGGTAAAAATGGAATTAAAAACTAATAACAAAATTAAAACAAAGGATTTAAAGTTACCAAATATATACATAGCGTTAGTGGACAGAGAAAGTGAAGTAGTATTAGCTAAAATGACTTCTAAAATAGATATAAAAAATAAAGAAGATAATTTAATATTAAATAAAAAAAAATTTAGGTTCAAACATGCAAATAATGATAACTTATCTATATATTTTGGACTACAATAAGTCTTATATAAGCTTATGAAGATCGCAGTAATAGGTGCAGGGATTACGGGTGTCACAACTACATACTTTTTAACACAAAAAGGATTTCAAGTAGATCTAATTGAGTCAAGAAGATATCCAGCAATGGCCACAAGTTACGCAAACGGAGGACAACTGTCTGCAAGTAACTCTGAGGCTTGGAATAGTTGGAGTAATACCTTTTATGGAGTAAAAAGTTTATTTTCTAATAATTCATCTGTAATTTTAAATCCTAGGCCAACTTTAAGTAAAATTATTTGGTTAATGAATTTTATAGGTGCAATAAAACATAAAAATAAAATTACTCAGGATATATGTAAAATGGCTATTGATAGCATTAATCTATATAAAAAAATTGCTAAAAGAGAAAAAATCAAATTTGATTTATATGATAGAGGTATTTTACATTTTTATTTTAATACAAAACAAACAGAGCATGCTTTAGATGTTAATAAGCTTTATAAAAAAGCAGGATTAAAAAGAATTAGGATAACTCATGAAGAACTTTACACCTTGGAACCTTCACTAGTAGGAAAAAAATTTGATAGTATCTTTTTTACTAAGTCAGATAAATCAGGAGATATACATAGTTTTTGTAACAATTTAGTTGCTAAATTATTAGATGAAAATAAAGTGAAATTAATAAATAAAGAGGTAACAGATCTAAGAAAAGAATTGAAAGAATATGATAAAATTTTTCTTTGTGCAGGAGTAGGATCAAGAAAATTAGCTAAAAGCATTGGAGAATTCTTAAATATATATCCTGTAAAAGGATATTCTATAACTGTAAATAACCCAGGGCCAAACGCTCCAAAAGTAAGTTTACTAGATGATGAAAAAAAAATAGTTTGTTCTCGATTAGGTGAGAACAGACTAAGAATAGCAGGCTTAGCTGAACTAAATGGTTACAACTTGGATATTATTCAAAAAAGAGTAAGACCTCTCATTACTTGGTGCAATAAAATGTTTCCAGGCATTAATACAAAGGATATAAAACCCTGGGCAGGGCTAAGGCCAATGACACCTAATATGTTACCTATTTTCAAAAAAAGTAAAGAAAAAAGAGTGTGGTTTAATACAGGACATGGTCATTTAGGATGGACACTTAGCGCTTATACTGCCAAAAGTGTCGTTAATAGTTTTATTACTGAATAAATTTATTTTTATGAGCTAATGTTTTTTCTAGCTCATTAATTGAATTTTTAATTATTTCTGAATGATCTTCCTTATTCAGAGTTTCTTTAAGAAACTTCTCAGTCAACTTTATTGAATGTTTTGAAATTTTATTTTGTATTTCTATAACCGCTTCATTTTCTAAGTATTTTATTTTTTCCTTAGCAGACTTTTCTAATTTTATAATATCCTTATTTATTTTTTCTTTGCTTTCGTTATAAAGATTTTGTGCTTTAAGTTTACCTTCTTCTATAATAATATTTATTTCATTATCTAACCCTTGAAGTCTTTTTTTCTCCTCAGAGAGAAGAGCTTTTGCCTCTTGATGCAAATTACTTGCTTCTAGTATTTCTTGACTAATATCATTAATTTTACTATCTAAGAAACTTGAAAATTTCTTCCATATAAGATTACCAAAAATAACAAAAAAAAGAAGGAACGATACGGCTACCCAAATTTGTGGATCATTTAAATTAATGATATTAAACATTATTATTCATACTAAATTTTGACAATTTTTCTTTTATTTGTTCTGTAGAAGAGCTTTTATAGTTTAATTTGCTTAATATGATTGCACATAAGGATATAGCAGACTCTTCTATATCTTTTTCTAAACTTTTTTTATATTTTGTAATGTTGCTTTCAGCTTTTATTTGCATGTTAGCAATTTGCTTTTTTATAGTATCAATTTGATTATCATATTCTTTATTAGATCTTAATAAAGAGTCTTTAATCATTTTTCGAGCCTGATTTTTTGCTTCCTCTAATTTAGTATTTGATTCAGATATCATGTCCTCTATTTCTGCTTTAATTTTTTCGGCTCTCTCCAGATCATTTGCAATTTTATTTTTTCTTAGTCTAATATTTTCTCTAATTCTTGGCAGTATAAAATAGGTTATAATAAGGTATAGTGCTGTAAATGTTATTATCAGCCAAAAAAGCTGTGAATTAAAACTTTTAGCATTAAATTGAGGCATACCTTCGGCCGCAAGGCAATTGCTACTTAATAAAAATAGACAAAAGAGTAGCAATTTGCCTTTAATCATTTGTACAGTCTTCATTGAAAAAATAATTTAAAAAGCAAATAATATTAAAAATGCTATTAATAATGCAAACAAGGCAATGGCTTCAGTTAGTGCAAACCCTAATAAAACATTACCAAATACTTTTGGCGCTGCTGATGGATTTCTAATTGCTGCAGAGACATAACTAGCGAATATGTTTCCTATTCCAATACCAGCACCAGCTAATGCTATGGTGGCTAATCCCGCTCCTATTAATTTTGCTGCTTCAACTTCCATTTTAATTTCCTTTCTTTATTTATTAATGATGTAAATTTAATGCATCGTTTAAATATAAACAACACAAAATTGTAAAAACATAAGCTTGTAATACTGCTATCATAATCTCAAATCCTGTCAATATTACTACTAAACCTAACGGAGCCCAGCCTCCTAAAAATCCTAAAAGTACTATAAAAGATGCAAAAACTTTTAACATAGTATGTCCTGCCATCATATTTGCAAATAATCTTAAACTTAAACTAACTGGTCTTACTAAATAAGAAATTATCTCTATTGGTATTAAGATAGGTAGCAGAGCTATAGGAACTCCACTTGGGACAAAAAACTTAAGAAAATTAATGCCATGTTTCAAAATTCCTATAATAGTTACCCCTAAAAAAATAAATCCAGCAAGTCCAAATGTTACTATTATATGGCTGGTATAAGTGAAATTATAAGGCACCATACCTAAAACGTTACCAAATAAAATAAATAAAAATAGTGTAAAAATAAAGGGAAAATACGGTTTGCCACCATTACCTACATTATCTTTAACCATATTGGCTATAAAATCATAGGACATTTCTACTAATACTTGCAATCTATTAGGTGTTGATCCATTTTTTTTAGACCCAAGATAAAACATTATACTAGCGAGAGTAATTGCTATTAACATTGACAAGGAAGAATTAGTAAAAGAGATATCAGTATTATAAAGTTTTATGTC
>CACMKJ010000041.1 GCA_902614225.1 Rhodospirillaceae bacterium | reverse complement strand
TAGATTTTTTAAAACTAGACTGACTGGTATTTACTAAATCAATTCCTACCTCATTTGCTAGAATTTTTAGAGCTTCTTTAAAGTCTATTTTATATTTTTCCATAACATAGCTAAATACATCTCCAGATATACCACATCCAAAGCAATTGAAACTATTTTTATCTTGGTTAATAGTAAAAGAAGGGGTTTTTTCGTTATGAAAAGGACATAAGGCCTTATAATTAGAACCAGACTTGATAAGTCTTAAATCTTTACTTAAATAATCTACTAAATTAATCTTTGTTTTTATAATTTTTGCATAATCTACGTTATCTGTCATCATTATCCAGATAATTTATTTTTAACCAAATTACTTGCCATCTGCATATCACATTTACCACTTAAATTTTCTTTAATTACTTTCATTACCTTACTCATATCTCTTAATGACTTCGCACCAACTTCCTTTATTATTTCTTGAACTTTTGCTTTAAGTTGATCTTCCGATAATTGCAAAGGAAGATAATGACTTAAGAGCTTAGCTTCTTGAAGTTCTTTTTCTGCTAAATCAGTCCTTTTTGCCTCTTCATATGTTTGAGCTGCAATTTTTCTTTGTTTAATCATTTTATTTATAATTTCCATTACAATATTATCATTAATTATCTCATCAAAGTCCTGATTATTTCTAAGGGAAATTTCTTTATCTTTTAATGCAGCAATTAGTAGTCTGGTAATTGATATTTTAATTTTATCACCAGACTTTATATGACTAACTAGGTCCTGTTTAATTTTCTCTATTAACATAATATTCTAAAAAATTTAATTACTTGAATAAAAAAACTATAAATTCTAATTTAACTATTGCATTATAAACTTTGTTGTTTAATAGTCTAGAAAATGTTTTTTAAAAGTAATATTTCTAATTTCTCAAAAGCTGCTTTAATATTAGAGAATGGAGATATTTTCCCTTGTTTGGGAATAGGCTCAAAAGGTCAAGTTACGGGGGAACTCTGTTTTAATACTGCAATGACAGGTTATCAAGAAGCTATCTCAGACCCCTCTTATGCTTCGCAAATTTTAATGTTTACATTTCCACATATAGGAATCACCGGTGTTAATAATGAAGATATAGAAAATAAAAAAATATTTTTGCATGGGGTAATATTTAAAGAGTTGTCTAATCATTATTCAAATTGGAGATCTTTAAAGTCTCTAAATAAATGGTTAATTCAAAATAATGTTATTGGAGTTACTAGTTTAAATACTAGAAACTTAACTATAAAAGTTAGAGATCAAGGAGCCTTGAAAGCGACTATAATTAATGGTGTTAAAAAAAAACTAAATATAAAATCGTTAGTTAAAAAGACTGCAGATTGGTCAGGTATAAATGATAATGACCTAGCCAAGGTTGTCTCTTGCAAAAAACCCTATGTTTATAAAAATATTACTAAATCGAAAAATAGAATAGAAATTGTTGCAATAGATTTTGGCTGTAAAAAGAATATTTTAGACCTTTTTTTAAAAAGCAACTTTAGAGTGACTGTGGTGCCATATACGTATAATTATGATCAAATTATGAAATTTAAACCTAGAGGTGTGTTTCTATCCAATGGTCCAGGTGACCCTTTTGCTACCTCAAGGTTGGTTTTACATACTATAAATGAATTAATTAAAAATAATATGCCATTATTTGGGATTTGTTTAGGTCACCAAATTCTTGGCCTAGCCTTGGGAGCTAATACCATTAAAATGCACCATGGTCATCACGGAGTTAATCAACCTGTAAAAAATCTAAATAATAATAAAATTGAAATTACTAGCCAGAATCATGGCTTTATGATCGATCCTAAAACATTGATGCAAGACATTAAAGTAAGTCATATTTCATTATTTGATAAAACTATTCAGGGGATAGAACATGTATCAAAGCCTTTCTTTAGTGTGCAGTATCATCCAGAATCTTCTCCAGGTCCCCATGATTCTAGGTATTTGTTTAATAAATTTAAAAAAAATATCTGTACGTGAGATATGCCAAAAAGAACTGATATAAAATCAATTTTAGTCATAGGAGCAGGTCCTATTGTAATAGGTCAAGCATGTGAATTTGATTATTCAGGGTCTCAAGCTTGCAAAGTTTTAAGGGAAGAAGGATATAGAGTAATTCTTGTAAATTCTAACCCTGCTACAATAATGACTGATCCAGAGTTTGCAGATGCTACCTACATTGAACCTTTAACTTTGGAGTGTTTGGAAAAAATAATATTAAAAGAAAAACCTGATGCAGTTCTACCAACAATGGGAGGGCAAACTGCACTTAACCTATCTATAGAACTTTATAATTCAAAAATTTTAAAAAATAATAAAGTTGAATTGATTGGTGCTTCTGTCGATGCAATAATCAAAGCTGAAGATAGAGAATTATTCTGTAATGCAATGAGTAAAATTGGACTTAACACTCCAAAAAGTTATCAAGTATCTTCATTATCAGATGGACTCAAAGTTTTAAAAAAATTATCTTTACCCGTAATCATTAGACCATCCTTTACTTTAGGAGGAACTGGAGGAGGCATAGCCTACAACATAGAAGAATTTAAAGATATAGTTTCTGCAGGGATTGATGCTTCTCCTGAAAGCACAGTACTTATAGAGCAATCAGTTTTAGGATGGAAAGAATATGAAATGGAAGTTGTTAGAGATAAAAACGATAATGCAATAATTGTTTGTTCAATAGAAAATATTGATCCTATGGGAGTTCATACTGGAGATTCTATTACTGTTTCCCCAGCCTTGACCTTAACAGATAAAGAATATCAAAAAATGAGAAATGCCTCTATTGCTGTTTTAAGGGAAATAGGAGTTGAAACAGGAGGCTCTAATGTTCAATTCGCTGTTAATCCTAAAAATGGTAAGATGGTTGTTATAGAAATGAATCCCAGAGTATCAAGATCCTCAGCCTTAGCATCCAAAGCTACAGGATTTCCAATTGCAAAAGTTGCTGCTAGATTGGCTGTTGGATACACCCTTGATGAAATATCTAATGAAATTACTTCAGTCACACCTGCATCCTTTGAACCTAGCATAGATTACGTCGTTACTAAAATACCTAGATTTGCATTTGAAAAGTTTTCGGGTGCAAGCAAAACACTTACCTCAGCTATGAAATCAGTTGGTGAAGTAATGTCAATAGCAAGAACTTTTGAACAAAGCTTTCATAAAGCTTTAAGGTCATTAGAAACAGGGTTAAATGGTTTTGATGAAATACATTTAGATCAAGAGGATAAAAAAAACTTTATTTTATCCAAGTTATCTTCTCCCTCTCCAAAAAGAATTTTATATGTTGCTCAAGCGTTTAGAGAAAATATAGAACTCAATCAAATTTATGAAAGTTGTAAAATAGACCATTGGTTTTTAAAAAAAATACAAGAAATAGTTGACTCTGAAATATTGATTAAAAAGAATAAAAAAAATATTACTAGTGATCTTCTCTATCAAGCTAAACTATTAGGTTTTTCAGATTTTAAAATAGCTGAATTAACAAAATCTAGTGAAGATCAAATCTATAAGTTAAGAAAAAAGTTCAATATTTTTCCTAATTTTTTTAAAGTTGATACATGTGCCGGAGAATTTAAAACAAATACATCTTATTTGTACTCTTCTTATGAAATACCTTATCAAAGTCTAAGTTATGAAAAGGAAAATATAATATCAGAAAAGAAAAAAGTTATCATTTTGGGAGGTGGTCCAAATAGAATAGGTCAAGGTATAGAATTTGACTACTGCTGTGTTCATGCCTCGTATGCATTATCTAGTGAAAACATAGAATCTATAATGATTAATTGTAACCCTGAAACAGTTTCTACTGATTATGATACCTCAGATAAGTTATACTTTGAACCCTTAACCTTAGAAGATATTTTAGAAATTGTTAAATTAGAAAAATCTAAAGGGCAGTTATTAGGGTTAATAATACAATTTGGTGGGCAAACTCCCCTTAAATTATCAAAAGATTTAGAAAGGCATAAGATACCAATAATTGGTACAAGCCCAGGTTCAATTGACTTAGCAGAAGATAGAGAGAAGTTCAAAAAATTTCTTATAAAAAATAAACTAAAACAGCCAGAAAATGGTATTGCTAAAACTTCCAATAAAGTAAAGTCTATAGCAAAAAAAATATCATATCCAGTAATACTTAGGCCTTCTTATGTGCTTGGTGGTAGAGCTATGCAAATTATTTATAATGAAAATGATTTAGAAAAATATGTAAATAATATTGTTGATGCCTTTGGAGATAAACCAATTCTAATTGATAAATTTTTAAATGATGCCGTAGAGGTAGACGTTGATGCTCTATCTGATGGAAAAAATGTTTTTATTGCAGGCATTATGGAACATATAGAGGAAGCTGGTATTCATTCTGGAGATTCTGCGTGTTCTTTACCTCCTTATTCTCTTAGTGAAAATATAATAAAAAAAATTATTAAGCAAACCAAGTTAATTGCTAAAAAATTAGAAGTAATAGGGTTACTTAATATTCAATTTGCAGTCAAATATGAGAATAATAATGAATTATTGTATATATTGGAGGTTAACCCAAGAGCTAGCAGAACAGTTCCATTTGTAGCAAAAGCTACTGGTAATCAGATAGCTAAAATAGCAGCTAAGTGTATGATAGGAAAAAAAATTAATAGTAAAGCTTTATTACCCTGGTTTTCTAAAAAAAAGTTTGCTGTAAAAGAAGCAGTATTTCCTTTCAAGAAATTTAAAGGGGTAGACGTACTTCTGGGACCGGAGATGAAATCTACTGGAGAGGTTATGGGGTTAGATGTTAACTTTGGAAGAGCTTTTGCAAAATCACAAATAGCTACAGGTATAAAATTACCTTCTAAAGGTAATATTTTCATTTCTGTTAAAGATAAAGATAAACCTTTTATTAAAGTAATCTGTAAAAGATTGGTAACATTAGGGTATAAACTTGTATGCACTAAAGGAACAGCTAATTATTTAAAAACTGAAAAAATAAATGTAAGCTTTGTTAATAAAGTAATCGAAGGAAGACCTCACATAGTAGATATGATAAAAAATAAAAATATAGCATTAATTTTTAATACCACAGAGGGTAATCAATCTATATCTGATAGCTTTTCATTAAGACAGGCAGCCCTACATACAAATGTGCCTTATTATACTACTATATCTGGTTGCAAATCAGTATTATTAGCACTTGAGAATTTGAAAGAAAATAAATTAAATATAAAATCATTGCAATCCTATTAATATTTTCATATAAAAGTGATTTATTAATATAATTTATTATTAGAGAGAAATATGGATAAAATACCTATTACTAATATTGGATTTAAAAAATTAGAAGAAGAGTTAAAAACACTAAAATCTATAGAAAGACCAAGTGTTATAAAATCTATTGCTGAAGCAAGAGAACATGGTGATCTATCAGAAAACGCCGAATATCACGCTGCAAAAGAAAAACAAAGCTTTATTGAAGGAAGGATAGCAGATTTGGAAAATAAAATAAGTCGTGCAGAAGTAATAATTACAAAAAAATTAAAAAGTAATAAAGTTATTTTTGGGGCAACGGTAACACTAGAAGAAGTAGGAAAGAAAAAACAATTAGTTTACCAAATAGTTGGAACTGAAGAAGCAGATGTTGAAAGTGGTAAAATATCAATTTCTTCTCCACTTGCACGAGCTCTTCTCGGTAAAAAAGTTGATGAAAGTGTAGAAGTTTATTCCCCAGGTGGATCAAAAGAATATGAAGTAGAAAATATTGAATTCTTATAAAATTAATAACAAATTTTATATTCTTGCAATTTTAGATAACCGCGTTGGTAATAGAAATCAAGTGTTTGCGGTTTTAAGCGAATTAAATCTACCTTATAAAATATTAGATATTAAATATAATTGGTTAGCAAATTTACCAAATTTCATGTTGCAGATATTAGGTGGTTGCGCACATGTTAAAAACTTAAAGATTAATAAAATAAAATCTGAATCATGCCTCATATTGTCATGTGGTAGAAGAACATTTCCTGTAGCTAGTAAATTAAAATCCTTATTTTCTAATACTACCTATTTTATTCACTTAATGTATCCTAGACTATCTTTAAATATTAGAGGGTGTGATTTAATATTTACTCCTTTTCACGATAATGTGAAAACAAGTGACCGTGTAATAAAAACGTTAGGAAGCCCTGCTCCGTTAGATATTATTAAAATTAAAAAAAAACAATATAAAACTAAGCCCATAATATCAATTTTAATTGGTGGAAATCATGGCAGATATAAATTAAAATCTCACATAATAAATTATATGATTACAGAAGCTTTAAATAAAATGAAGCAAGGTACTATTTTAATTTCTACAAGTAGAAGAACACCTGATAATATTATTAAATTAATAGATAAATGGGGTAAAAAAAATAAAGTTTTTAAAATTGTATTTCACCCCAAGATTAATGAAGAAAAAAATCCGTTAAAAGAAATGATTGCCTACGCAGATGAATTTGTAGTCACAGGAGATTCTGTATCAATGGTAAGCCAATTATGTCAGTATGAAAAGCCTGTGAGAGTTTTTTTTAATAGAAATTTTTGTTCTACAAAACATATAAAGTTTTGTACAAAATTAATTGATGAAGGGTATGCATATCCATTTGAAAGTTTATTGAAAAAATGCGATAACATTAAAACTTTTAATACTGCAAAAAAAATTAGTAAAGAAATATTGAGTATAATCAAGTAATGAAAAGAATTAATTCTAAATTAATTATATTAGGATCTGGTCCTGCTGGGTGTACAGCAGCAATTTATGCGGCAAGATCTGGTCTTAACCCTATCATGATAAATGGCAGCCAACCTGGAGGGCAGTTAACCATAACCACAGATGTTGAAAATTACCCTGGTTTTGAAGACCCAGTATTGGGACCAGACTTAATGCAAAATATGATAAAACAAGCTGAGAATGTAGGTTGTCAAACTTACAATGAACAGATTAGTGAAATTAATTTAGAACAATATCCTTATACTTTAAAAAATAATAATACCACATTTATTACTAAATCAATCATAATAGCAACAGGTGCCAGTGCAAAATGGCTAGGCTTAAAAAATGAAGAAAAGTTTAGAGGTCATGGTGTTTCAGCTTGCGCTACCTGTGATGCATTCTTCTTTAAAAACAAAAAGGTTGCTGTTAT
>CACMKJ010000040.1 GCA_902614225.1 Rhodospirillaceae bacterium | reverse complement strand
AAAAAATCAATTTTTTTTTTATCTAGATAAAAATAATTATCTGATTCTTCAATATCTTTAACTTTAAAATTGATTTTAGGCTTATGCTCATAAATATGTAAAATACAGCCTGGAAATATTTTTTTTCTTATACTAATTTTTACTAAACTTCCTACCTTAAAGATCTGATTACTTGAATACGTTAGAGCTGTATCAATATTGTAAGCTGGTAGAACATCGTAATAAAATTTTTTTGTGCTTTCTATTTTATCCATTTTCTTTAATATTATTTATAGCAAACTATTATAAAAAGGTATCTAAATGAAATTTTTTGTAGACACAGCAAACATTGATGAGATAAGTGAGTTATCTGAGATGGGAGTAGTAGATGGCGTAACTACAAATCCTTCTTTGATATATAAATCTGGAAGAGACTTTAAAGAAGTTATAAAAGAAATTGCTAGAATTGTTTCTGGTCCTATTTCAGCTGAAGTAACCTCACTGGATAAAAATGAAATGATAGATCAAGGCTTAGAATTATCAAAAATAGCTAATAATATAGTTATAAAAGTCCCTCTGACAGAACATGGATTAATAGCATGCAAAAACCTAAGCAAGAAATCTATAAAAGTAAACGTAACACTGTGTTTTTCCTCTTCTCAAGCTTTAATAGCAGCAAAAATGGGAGCAACTTATATCTCACCATTTATTGGAAGATTAGATGATATTAGCAATGAAGGACTTAATTTAATTGAAGAAATTATAACTATTTATAATAATTACCCAGATAGGTTAAGTACAGAAGTTTTAGTAGCTTCTATAAGGAGTCCTTTACAAGTTGCTCAGGTAGCACAAATGGGTGCCGATGTAGCAACTATTCCTCCTAAGATTATTAAACAAATGATAAAGCATCCACTTACAGATATAGGTTTAAATAGTTTTATGGAAGATTGGAAAAAAACAGGGCAAACTTTTTGATTGGCAAAGAGAAATCGCTAAAAGAAATTTGTGATGTTAGTTCTAAAGAGGTTTTAAATTTATATGATAACTGGCTGAAATGGCTTTTAAATCAAAAAAATTATAGCCCTAACACTATTTCAAGCTACTCGTATGACTATAAATATTTTATAAACTTTGTATTCAATCATTTATCAGCAAGCAAGGTCAGCCTTAAAGATTTACAAAAGCTAGCACTAAGAGACTTTAGGTCCTGGTTATCTTTTTTGAAAACTATTAATCCTAATTTAAGTGCTAAATCTCTTGCTAGAGCTCGAGCAAGCATTAAATCCTTTTATTTTTATTGCATTCTTATAAAAAAAATTAAATCATCAGAAATTTATAACCTTGCTAACCCAAAACTACCAAAAAACCTTCCCAGAGCTGTATCTGAGAATCAAATAATAAAAGTTATCAACATATTGAAATGTGAAAAAAATAAGTTTTTACAATTAAGAAACACTGCTTTAATTTATTTGCTATGGGGATGTGGATTAAGAGTTTCTGAATTATTATCATTAAATAATAAACAAATAAACGATAACTATATAATTATATTTGGTAAAGGGAAAAAAGAAAGAATAGTTCCATTATTACCTGAAATAAAAATAAAAATAACAGAATGGATTGAATGGAAGCATAAAAATTTTAATTATGATAATGATGCGTTGTTTATAAGTAGATTAGGAAAAAGGCTGAGTCCTAGGTATGTTCAAAAACTAATAGAAAAATTAAGATTACAACTAGATTTAGACAAAAACTTCACTCCTCATGCATTAAGGCATAGTTTTGCAACTCAATTATTAATGAATGGAGTTGATCTCAGAACCCTACAAATGATGTTAGGCCATTCTAGTTTATCTACCACACAACATTATTTAAAAGTTACTAATAAGTTTGTAGAAAATGTTTATAAGAAAACTCATCCTAGAGCTAAAGAAAATTAAAAGTGTAATGTTTTTCCAATTGAAGATAACGAGGCAGCCTCTTTCATAGACTCAGATAAAGTAGGATGCGCATGACAAATCAAGGCTATATCCTCCGCGGTTAAGCCAGCCTCTATTGCTGCTACTGCTTCTCCTATTAACTCTCCTGCATGAGCACCTATAATATGAACTGCCAAAATTTTATCATTATCTTTATCAGATAAGAATTTTATGCTTCCTATGGTATCTCCTGTTGTCTTTCCTCTAGCATTTGCGCTAAAAGGAAAAATCCCTTTTTTGTATGTAATTTTTTTTGTTTCTAATTCTCTTTCTGAAGGTCCTACCCAAGCTACTTCAGGTTCTGTATATACTACAGCTGGAATGCATTGATAATTTACTTCTGGTTTATTACCTAGTAGTTGTTCAGCAAAAACATGTCCTTCAGAACTTGCTTTATGAGCTAACATTGGCCCTGAAATCACATCCCCTATAGCATATATACCTTCTATATTTGTTTGAAAGTTTTTATCTACATCAATAGTGCCGTTTTTATTAATTTTAATGTTTAAATTCTCTAAGCCTAAGCCATCAGTAAAGGGTTTTCTGCCCACAGCAACTAAAACTTTATCAAAATCTAAGATCTCTGACTTATTGTTCAATAAGTTCAAGCAATTAATTTGCACCTTTTCTTTTTTATTTAAAGCACCCTCTACTTTAGTACTTAACATAAAATTGATACCTTGTTTTGTTAAAGTACTATGAAAAATCTTTGCTATATCTTTATCCATAGTTGGAACAAGAGTATCAGAAAATTCTATAACAGTAACATCAGCTCCTAACCTTTTCCATACTGACCCTAATTCCAGTCCTATGTAACCTCCACCTATTACAGCAAGTTTTTTAGGAACTTTTTCAAACTCTAATGCTCCAGTAGATGATACTATATTTTTTTCATCAATATCTATACCTGGAATAGTAGAAGGCACAGAACCAGTTGCTATTAATATCTTATCAGCTTTGAATTTCTTTTGATTAACTTCAATGGTTTTATTATTTACAAACTTTGCTTCGCCAAAAAAATGATCTACTTTATTTTTTTTAAAAAGCCCTGCAATACCAGATGTTAACTTTCCTACAGTATCAATTTTATTAGCCATCATTTTATTTAAATTTAAAGAAACCTTACCATTAATCTCAATACCATAATTAACTAAATCATTTTTACTTTGCTCATATAGATGTGACGAGTGTAATAATGTTTTTGAGGGAATGCAGCCAACATTAAGGCAGGTTCCTCCAAAAGATTTTCTTTTTTCTATACACATTACATTTTTTCCTAATTGGGCAGCTCTTATAGCCGCAACATAACCACCAGGCCCACCGCCTATTACAATTAGATCATATTCAACTATGTTACTCATTTTTCAAAAATCATTTCTTCAGGGTTTTCAATTATCTGTTTAAGCCTTACTAAAAAAGTAACTGCTTGTTTACCATCTATTATTCGATGATCATAAGTTAATGCTACATACATTATTGGTCTTATTACAATTTCATTCTCCACTACTACAGGTCTTTTTACTATATTATGCAAACCCAATATGCCTGATTGAGGAGGGTTTAAAATAGGGGTAGATAACATAGAGCCATAAACACCACCATTAGAAATAGTAAAAGTCCCATCTTTCATATGTTCTATAGTAATTTTATTGTTTTTTGCTAAATTACCATATTCTACAATAGAATTTTCTATTTCTGCAAAATTCATCTTATCAGCATTTCTTAATACAGGAACAACTAAACCTTTATCTGTTCCCACAGCTATTCCAATATCATATCTGTTTTTATAAATTATATTATTATTTTTTATTTCAGCATTAACTTCTGGAATTTCCTTTAATACGGAAATACATGCTTTTGTAAAAAATGACATAAAGCCAAGTTTGGTATCATATTTTTTTAAAAAATATTCTTTATATTTTGCTCTCAAAGAAATAACGTTTTCCATATCTATTTCATTGAATGTAGTAAGCATTGCTGCCGTATTCTGGGCTTCTTTGAGTCTATGTGCTATACTTTGTCTCATTTTACTTAGAGGTTTACTAACATCTGTACTATTACTTAAAATATTTTCATTTTCAGAAAAAGCATTTTGTCCTGAGTCAGGTTTAAGATTATTAAAACTCTCTTTTGTTATTCTGCCATTAGTGGCTATTGTATTTAAATTATTGATTTCATTTTTACTTTCATTAATGAATTTTCTAGCAGATGGTGAAAGTGACACACCCTGTATAAACTCCCTTAAATCATTAACCCCTATCTTATTATTAAGACTAGTTCTTTTAATTTTTGTAGGATCTAAATTTTTTTCATTCTCCTCTTCTTCTTTGATACCTTTTGTAAGTTCATTGGTATTAACTAGGTCGCTAGCGATAGAATCTTCATTTTCATGTTCTATTAAATCTATCATTCCAATTGTCTCGCCTATTTTGACTTCTTCTTGCTCATTAAATAAAATTTCTTTTAAAACTCCACTATTTTCGGCATATAACTCTTGTGTTACTTTATCAGTTTCAAGCTCTACTATAGGTTCTCCTTTTTTCACATTCTGTCCAGGCGATTTCATCCATTTACTAATTAATGCTTCTGAAATAGACTCTCCTAGGGTCGGAACTATGATTTTATTTTGTTCTCCGCTGACATTAGAATTCTTGATTTCTTTTTCTTCTATTTTCTGTTCACTAATATTCTTTTCTTCAATATTAACTATAGTTTCTCCTATTTTTACCTCTTCGCCCTCCTGAAAAAAAATTTTTTTAATAATTCCGGTCTTTGGTGAATATATCTCTTGAGTAACTTTATCTGTTTCTAATTCTGCAATGACTTCATCTTTATTTACTATTTCTCCTTCTTTTTTTAACCATTTAGCTATTACAGCTTCTGTAATTGACTCACCTAGCGAAGGCACTGTTACATCTAAGTTACCCATTTTTAAAATCCCTAAAAAGTGAATTAATTAATTCTTCTTGTTCAATAACATGCCTTTTAAATAGGCCAGTAGCAGTAGAAGCTGAACTTTTTCTTCCTGAATAATATAACTTTTTATTTTTAAAATTATTTTTTTCTAAAATTTCACCTATTTCTGAGGATACAAAAAACCAAGCTCCCATATTTTGAGGCTCTTCTTGACACCAAACAAAATAAGCTTCCTTATAATCTTTTATACTTTCTAAAATTAGTTCTTTGGGGAAAGGGTATAATTGTTCTACCCTAATAATTACAGTCTTTGCTTGTTCTTCTTTATTAATTTTTTCCTTAATGTCATAATATACTTTACCAGTACAAAAAATTACTCGTTTAATTGAGCTATTTATATTATCAGCATTGACTATTATTTTTTGGAAAGTAGACTCTTCAGTAAAATCTACTAAATCAGATACAGCTTCTTTATGTCTAAGCAATGATTTTGGTGTAAAAATTATTAATGGCTTTCTAAATTTTCTTAACATTTGTCTTCTTAGAACATGAAAATAATTAGATGGAGTTGTGCAGTTAACTAGTTGTATATTATCTTCAGCTGCCATTTGCAAAAACCTTTCTACTCTTCCTGATGAGTGCTCAGGTCCTTGACCTTCATAACCATGAGGTAGCAAAATTGTAAGCCCTGACATTCTTAGCCATTTAGATTCTCCTGAAACAATAAATTGGTCTATTATCAACTGCGCACCGTTTGCGAAATCACCAAATTGTGCTTCCCATAAAACTAAAGTCTTAGGGTCAGCGAGTGTATAGCCATATTCAAAACCTAAAACTGCAGCTTCGGATAATGGGCTATCTACTATCTCTATCCTGCTTCCATTTTTTACAACTTTATTCAGGGTAGAAAATTTTTCTTCAGTTTCTTGATCAATTACAATTGCATGTCTTTGAGAAAAAGTACCTCTGCCGCAGTCTTGGCCCGATAGCCTGACACTCATTCCTTGATCAAGTAATGTTGCAAAAGCTAAGGCTTCAGCAGTTGCCCAATCAATTCCTTTTTCCTCAGAAATATTTTTATTCCTTTTTTGAAATTGTCTTAAAACTTTTCTATTAATTTTAAAATCATCGGGAACTTCTGTTATTTTTTTTCCTATATCTTTAATAAATTTTTTTTCCAGCCCTGTTACGGTAAATGGTTTTTCTACGCCCTTTTTTTCTAACCCTGCCCAAGAGCCCTCTAACCAATCAGCTTTATTAGGTTTAAAATTTTTTCCTATTTCTAAATCTTTTTCTAAGTTATCTGACCAAGTAGCTAATAAGTCGTTAACTTCTTTTTCAGTAATAACTTTTTGTTCAATTAATTTATCTGCATAAAGCTTTCTAGTAGTCTGATGTTCCTTTATCTTTTTATACATAAGTGGTTGAGTAAATGCAGGCTCATCACTCTCATTGTGACCTTGCCTTCTATAACAAAACATATCTATAACTACATCTTTATTAAATTTTTGCCTGAATTCTGTTGCTATTCTTGCAGCGTAAACAACTGCTTCTGGATCATCTCCATTTACATGAAAAATTGGAGCTTCAACCATTAATGCTACATCTGAACAATAAGGTCCAGATCTAGAAAAGGTTGGGTTAGTAGTAAACCCGATTTGATTATTAACTATGAAGTGTATAGTTCCTCCAGTTTTATAGCCTTTTAGTCCTGATAAGTCTAATGTTTCAGGAACTAAACCTTGTCCTGAGAAAGCAGCATCTCCGTGCATAAGTAACCCTACAACTTTTTTTCTGTCTATATCTTTTTTTTGATCTTGCTTTGCCCTAACTTTTCCTACTACAACAGGGTTTACTGCTTCAAGATGAGATGGATTTGCTGTCAAAGATAAGTGAACTTTTATATTATCAAAATGTCTGTCCGAAGATGTACCCAAATGATACTTTACATCTCCTGATCCTTGAACATCATCAGGGTTAGATGCATTACCTTGAAACTCTGAAAATATTGCAGAGAAAGGTTTTTTCATAAAGTTTGCTAATACATTTAATCTACCTCTATGAGGCATACCTAAAACTACTTCTTCTATTCCGTTTTTACCTCCATATTTTAGTATCTGTTCTAGAGCAGGAATAAGAGACTCTCCTCCTTCTAGACCAAATCTTTTTGTTCCCGTATATTTTTTGTCTAAGAAAGTCTCAAAAAATTCAGCAGCAGTTAATCTTTCTAAAATAGCTTGCTTACCTTTTTCAGTAAAAATTTCATCAGGTTTAATGTTTTCAATTTTATCCATAATCCAATCTCTTTGTTCTTTATCTTGGATGTGCATAAATTGAACACCTATTTTTCCACAATAA
>CACMKJ010000039.1 GCA_902614225.1 Rhodospirillaceae bacterium | reverse complement strand
AAAAAGAAGACAAGGCTTTATTAGTAATGCCCTTATGTCATGCTAATTCATTTAATTTTTTTTGTGCTTATATTTTTGCTGGAGCAAGTATTTATATATATTCAAAAACTAGTTTTAATTGTCAATATTTCTTTAATATTTTAAAAAAACATCACTGTACATTTACTTCATTAGTTCCAACCCATTTTATTATGATTCTAGACTATATTAAAAAATATAATAAAAACAATATTATAAAGCACAGATTTAATTTCATGATATCCTCAGCTCCTGCTAGAAAGGATACTAAACAGTTAATATTAAAATATTTTAAAAATGCAAATCTATATGAACTTTATGGCTCTAGTGAGTCAGGATGGGTAACAATGCTTCATCCAGAAGAACAGTTCTCTCATTTGGGTACTGTTGGTAAAGAATGCGTAGGGAGCAAGGCTATTAAAATTATGAATAATGATCTTAAAGAGGTTAAAGATGGTGTTATAGGTGAGCTTTATGCATGTACTCCATATAATTTTTTAGGATATTGGAAAAATAAAAATAAAACTAAAGAAGCCTTCATAGATGACTATGTTTCTGTAGGTGATTTAGCTTATAGAAATAAAAATGGTTTCATAGTATTAGTAGATAGAAAAAAAAATATGATTATTTCAGGTGGAGAAAATATTTATCCCTCAGAAGTAGAAAATGTTATGGGAAAACATAATTCCATAAAAGATTTAGCAATAATAGGTTGCCAAGATAATAAATGGGGTGAAATTGTCTGTGCGTTTGTTGTTTTGCATGATAATATGAATTTAACTGAACAAAACCTTATAGAATGGGCAAAAGAGAGATTAGCAGACTATAAATGTCCAAAAAAAGTTTTTTTTATTGATGATAATGAAATGCCAAGAAATGCTACTGGTAAAATTCTTCATAAAGATTTAAGAGACAAAGCAAATTCTTTAATGAAGGGTATATTATGATAAAAGATTTAAATACTGATAATAATTCTTGTGCGGCATGGATTGCCAAATTTTTAATAAATAGAAAAGTAGAGTTTGTTTTTGGTTTACAGGGTGGTCATATTCAACCTATATGGGATCACTGTTATAAATTAGGTATAAAAATTATAGATGTTAGAGATGAAAAAGCTGCTGTGCACATGGCGCAAGCTTATTCATATTTTACTGGAAAAGTTGGAATTGCTATGGTCACTGCAGGACCAGGTGTTACTAATACCGTTACAGGAATAGCTAATGCCTTTTTGTCTAATATTCCTGTTTTACTGATAGGTGGTTGTGCACCATTGCAACAAAGTAATATGGGGCCTTTACAAGACATTCCTCATGTAGATATTTTAAAACCAGTTACTAATTATTCTAGAACAGCAAGAGTACCTGATCAAATTATTAGGGAATTAGATCTAGCCTTTTCTTATGCCTTGGGAAATATGGGAAGTCCTGGTCCATGCTATTTTGAAGTGCCTACAGATATTTTAAGAGAGAGTGTAGATGATAAATTAGTTTTAGAAGACTGGATGATAGAAAAAAAACCATATAATTTAATACCTAGTTCAATTGATATTGATAAAGCAATAAATACTATTAGAAATTCAAAAAAACCGCTAATTATTACCGGTAGAGGTGCTTTAAAAAGTGGACAACAAATACTAAAGTTTATTAATAAATATAATATTCCTTATTTAGAAACTCAGGATAGTAGAGGTTTGATACCTCAGTCCAACCCAAATAATATTTTTGCTGCTAGAAGTAAGGCTATGAGTGAGGCTGATTTAGTTATTTTATTAGGAAGAAAACTAGATTATCAGCTAGCATTTGGTTCACCGGCAGTATTCAAAGAAGCAAAGTTTATAAGGATTTCAGATTCTTCATTAGAACTTACAGATAACAGAAGAGGATTTCCGGAAATATTATCTGACCCTGGGGTAGCAATTGAACTTATACACAATGAACTAAACAAATCTAATTTTGATGAGGATTGGATAAATAATATTAAAAATTTTCATCTAGAAAAAATAAAAAAAGTTTTAGATAAAAAGGTTAATAAAACTGGAGATGATAATAAGATTAATCCTAATTATATATTTGAAAAGTTAAAAAATATTATTGATGATGATTTTATAGGTATAGCTGATGGAGGAGATATACTAAGTTTTGCAAGAGTAGGCTTGCATTCTAAATATTATATGGACTCAGGAACCTTTGGCTGTCTTGGAGTAGGAATTCCTTACGCTATAGCTGCCTCAAAAGTGTTTAAAGAAAAGAAAATAATTTGTGTTACTGGTGATGGATCATTTGGTTTTAATGCAATGGAAATTGACACTGCAGTAAAAAATAATTCTAATATATGTATTATAATTTCTAATAATGGTGGTTGGAATATAGAAAAACATGATCAAAGGCTTAATTATGGAAACAGAGTTTATGCTACAAGTCTCGCTCATTCAGACTATGCAGCACTTGCAAAATCTTTAGGAGCTTACGGTGTAAGAGTTGAAGATCCTGAAAAACTTGAGCAGGCTCTAAGCGAAGCTTTAAATAATACTCCCTCAGTGGTAGATGTCATCACATCATCAACTATTTTATCATCAGATGCTATTAAAGGATTAGGATTTGTGCCTAGGTACCAAGCATTAGATGTTTGGGATGATATGGAAATAGAGTTTAGAAAAAAATAATTATATACCTTATAGAATTATTAAGCTAATTTGAAATATGCAATTATTTAATTTTTATATGCTTTCTAACTATCAGTACTTGCTAATTATAAATTTTAATTTAGATTAGATTTGAAATGAAAAAAATTTTGATATTAGGTGGCGGTTTCTCAGGTATTTATACTGCTAAAAATTTACAAAAACAAAACCTTGATGGTTTTGAAATCGAACTAATCAGTGACAATAATTATTTTATCTTTCAACCTTTATTACCAGAGGTTGCATCAGGAACTATTTACAGTTCCGATGCAGTTACACCTATTCGTCAAATGTTAAAAGGAATTAAATATAGAAATGCAGAGATTTCAGGTATTGATTTTAAAAATAAAAAAGTTTCAATTTTGCAGGGCTTCAAAAAGAGTACGCACTTTATTGATTACGATCATCTGATAATAGCATTGGGGCAGGTAAGTAACTTAGATATTGTTAAAGGCTTGAAAGATCATGCATTTACAATGAGGAGTTTACAGGATGCTTATGACTTAAGAAATCATATTTTAGGATGTTTAGAGTTAGCTGATGTTACATCGAATAAAGATTTAAAAAAAAGATTATTAAACATAGTAGTTATAGGTGGAGGTTTTTCAGGAGTTGAAACTATTGGAGAAATAAAAGAAATGATAGATCGTTTAATACCCTATTATAGTTCTATAAAGAAAAGTGATCTAAAATTTCATATAGTCGAATTTGCAGATCAACTACTACCGGACATGGATAAAAAAGTAGGCCAATATACGCTCAAGAAATTTAAAAAAAATAATATAAATGTTCATTTAAAAACTGCCTTAGAAGAGGTAACACAATATCAGGTTTTTTTAAGTGATAAAAAAAATATAGCTACCCATACTGTAATTTCTACCATAGGGTCTACTGTTTCTAAGCTTATTAAAGATTGTAACCTTAGTTTGCAACATGGAAAGATTATTACTAAAGGGAGTTTGGAAGTCGAAGGACTAGATAATGTTTGGGCAGTTGGAGATGCTGCATTAATACCTAATAAAGATAAAAAAAATATGTTATACAAGAAAAAGAAAATAGCTTATGCGCCTCCTAATGCTCAGTTTGCAGTAAGGCAAGGGAAGTTATTAGCAAAAAATATTAAAGCAAAAATTTTAGGTGATAACCTATCTGATTTTCATTATACCTCTAAGGGATCTCTAGCATCCTTAGGTTCTAGAGATGGAGTAGGAAAGATTTTTTTTATTACAGTTAAAGGATTTGTTGCTTGGTTAATTTGGAGAGCTTTTTATTTATCTTTTTTACCTAGTTTTGCTACAAAAATTAGAGTTCTCACAGGATGGATTGTAGAATTTTTAGTTCCTAGAAATGCTGTTATGACTAGAGCTTTAAAAAACGATGCAGTTGCTTATCAAAATTTTAAAAAAGGTGATGTCGTTTTTAAAGAGGGAATGATAGCAGATGGATTTTATATTGTAACAAAAGGATCATTTAAAAATACCTTTACTAAGACCAGCTCAGGGAAAAAATTTACGAAGTTTTATAAAGTTAATGATCACTTTGGAGCGAGAGTTTTATTATCTGGCTCAAGAAGGACTGGGACTATTGAAGCACTTGAAGATTCTAAAGTTGTTAAAATTGATAGAGATACTTTTAAGGTTATGAATAAACATTTTATACCCATAAAAGATTATTTTACTAATTACATAAAAGACAATTTTAAAAAATTAGACTAATTTTAGTTTTGTTGACTATTAATTACCTTAGTATAACCTTTTTATTACGTTCAACCTTATTGTCGGAAGTAAGCTTGTAGCTGAAGGAATTTTGCGGTTGCTATTTGGTCAGGTTTAGCTTCTTTTGTAATTTTGATTATACTCAGAAAATTTATTGGTATTAGAGTTTCTTCAGAAGAAGAAGATGAAGGTTTATATCGAAGTAGTCAATCAGAAAGTGCGTATAATTAATTAATTTAAATAAATAGGAGGATAGTGTAATATCCTCCTAGATAAAATGTTAAAAAATTTAAAGTTAATAGACTCTAAGTTTAGTATTGTAAATAAAGTTGGTATTCTAACTTTTTGCAGAAATGATATTAGAAATGCTCTAACGGGGTCTTGTATTATCAATGATATAATTAAAACCGTCGAATACATTAATAAAAATAATACGGTCTCTGTATTAATTATTACAGGAGAAGGTAAAGCTTTTTCATCTGGAGGTAATATAAAAGAAATGTTTAAAAAAAATACTTCCTTCTCAGGACCAGTAGAAGAAGTGGAAAAAAAATACCGCTATGGTATTCAACAAATACCTTTATATATGGAAAAAATAGAGATTCCCACTATAGCTGCTATAAATGGTCCTGCTGTAGGAGCGGGATTTGATTTAGCTTGCATGTGTGATTTCAGAATTATGTCAAATAATGCATTTTTAGCAGAAAGTTTTATCAATTTAGGAATAATACCTGGTGATGGAGGTGCATTTTTTTTGCAAAAGTTAATAGGATATCAGAAAGCAGCAGAACTTACTTTAACAGGAAGAAAAGTTTCTGCTTCAGAAGCTTTAGAATTAGGACTTATATTAAAAAAAGTTGACCCTAATCAATTATTAAAAGAAGCTGAAAAGTTTGCGAATGAAATAGCAAAAAAGCCAAAAAATACTATTCGTTATACAAAAAGGCTCTTAAAGATGGGGGCTAAACTTCCTCTTAAAGAGTTTCTAGATTTTTGTGCATTATTTCAAGGAATAAGTCATAATCATAAAGAGCATAAAAATGCATTAAAAAATATTAAACGGAAAAAGTAACTATTTTCCTTTAAAAACTACTTTTTCTTTATTTACAAATGCTTTTGCGGCATTTTTGTGATCTTCTGTTTCACTACAAATCATCATATGCAGTGCCTCTTGATTCAGTGATAAGTTTAAATCTCCAGTTTCAGCAATATTAAGATTTTTTTTCATATATTTAATAGCAATTGGTGCTAAATTTCTAAATTTATTTTTTAAATTTATTGCATATTCATTAATTTCATTAGTATCTATTAGGTTATTAATTATACCTAGTTCATGGGCTTTTTTAGCATCTATTGTATCGGACAAATAAAAAAGTTCTCTAGCCTTTGCAGTTCCTATTATTTTAGTTAAAAAATAGCTTCCTCCAAAGTCACCTGAAAATGCAATTTTTGAAAAAGCAGTTACAAATTTAGCATTCTCTGTAGCAATTCTCATATCACAAGCTAATGCTAATGCAAAACCTGCTCCTGCAGCTGGACCATTTATAATAGAAATTGTAGGTATTGGCAGTGAATAAAGTAGCTCAGATACCCCCATAATTCTTCTAAGAGAATTAGTTTTTTCTTGCAGACTGCTATTATCTTCTCTTGTTGCCATGTCTTTAACATCTCCACCTGCTGAAAATGCATCTCCTTCACCACTCAAAAAGATGGCTCTAAGTTCATTATCTTCTTTACATTTCTCTAAAGTAGTTAACATTTGTTCAAACATATCACGAGTAATAGCATTTCTGCTTTCTGGCCTATTAAATTTGATATCTAAAATATTATTATTTTTTTCTATTAAAATATGATTGTTCATAAATTCCTCGAAAAGTATTGTAAATTGTTAATATATTATATAATAATATATTATGAATAATATGGAATTAAAAAATAAATTACAGCTTCCTGTAATAGGAGCACCACTTTTTATAGTTTCTAATCCAAAATTAGTTATAGAACAATGTAAAGCTGGTATTGTTGGCTCTTTTCCTGCATTAAATGCTAGACCAAAAGAATTACTTGATGATTGGCTATTTGAAATCAAAGAAGAATTAGAAAAATATAATAATTCTAATCCTAGTAAACCTGCAGCACCCTTTGCAATAAACCAAATTGTTCATAAAACAAATGATAGAATAGAAAATGATATGGAACTTACAGTTAAACATAAAGTACCAGTTGTTATAACTTCTCTTGGAGCAAGACCAGAAGTATACGATGCTGTGCATAGTTACGGTGGTATAGTTTTGCATGATATCATAAATAATTTTTTTGCTAAAAAGGCTATTGAAAAAGGAGCAGATGGTCTGATAGCAGTAGGCTCGGGAGCAGGCGGACATGCAGGGACTACCTCACCATTTGCATTGATCCAGGAGATAAGAGAATGGTTCGATGGACCTATAGCTTTATCTGGCTCCATATCAACAGGGCAGGGAATATTATCTGCTTTGGCTTGTGGAGCAGATTATGCTTATATAGGGTCTGCATTTATTGCTACTAAAGAAGCCAATGCTACTGATGGGTACAAAGAAGCTATAACTAAATATAATTCAAATGATATAGTTTATACCGATTTAGTAACAGGTGTTAAAGGAAACTATTTAAAACCTTCTTTAGCTGCAGCAGGCTTTGATCCAGATAACCTTCCTAAAAGTGATCCTTCAAAAATGGACTTTAGTACTTCTGATGGAATGGATAAAAAGAAAGCCTGGAAAGACATATGGGGTTGTGGACAGGGAATAGGAGCTATAAAAGATGTTCTTTCTTGTAATGGTTTAGTAGAAAGACTAAAATTTGAATATAACGAAGCCAAAAATAGACTAAACAAAATCGCTTAATTAAGTTACATTCTTTTTTTTGAGTATGCTAATACTTTCTTTAGAATATCCTAGAGACTTAAGAATTTTATTAGAATCCTGACCAAGTTCAGGTATGGTTGATTTCTCCTTGGCATTTTTACTTGCTACACTAATTGCACATTTAGGAACTCTGATGGTTTTAGTTTTAGTAAAACCATTAGTTAAAAAATTTTTTGCGGTTTTAGTTTTTAAAAAATCACCGAATGTTTTTACTTCACCCCAAGGAACATTATTTTTTGTCAGTATTTTACTAA
>CACMKJ010000038.1 GCA_902614225.1 Rhodospirillaceae bacterium | reverse complement strand
AGTAAAAAGAACGATAAAAAAAAGCTAGCGCAAAATAATTTAGAAAATCAAATTAAGAAATTTAGAAAATATATTGAAAAAAATACGGATAATGTAGGAAAAAACTTTGCAGAAGAAGCTAGAAAAATTTATTATGGAGAGACTAAATCTAGACCAATAAGAGGTGAGTCTACAGAAAAAGAAGCTCAAGAACTTGCAGAGGAAGGTATTACGTTTTCTCAATTGCCGTGGCACTCGAAAGAAGACGCTTAATGGTTAAGTTTTTAAATAAAACTCTTGATGACTGGAATGAACTTGCTAATAAGGAATTAAAAAATAAGGTTAGCAATGGAGAACAAAATCTTAGTTGGGAGTCTGAAGAAGGAATACAAATAAAAGCATTATACACAAAAGATGACTTAGAGGGGTTAGAACATTTAAATACTATGCCCGGTTTTCCTCCTTTCGTAAGAGGACCTAAAGCAACCATGTATTCGGGGCGACCCTGGACAATTAGGCAATATGCTGGTTTTTCTACAGCAAAAGAGTCTAATGCTTTTTACAGAAAAGCACTAAAAGGTGGTCAAAAGGGACTATCTATTGCATTCGATCTTGCAACTCACAGAGGTTATGATAGTGACCATCCTAGAGTTATAGGTGATGTTGGTAAAGCAGGAGTTGCTATAGACTCTGTGGAAGATATGAAAGTTTTATTTAATGAAATTCCGCTAGAACAAATGAGTGTTTCTATGACAATGAATGGAGCAGTTTTACCAATAATGGCTTCTTATATAGTAGCTGCAGAAGAACAGGGAGTAGCGATGAAACTATTATCAGGAACTATTCAAAATGATATATTGAAAGAGTTTTTAGTTCGCAATACATATATTTACCCGCCAGAAAGTTCTATGAGGATTATTTCAGATATTATCGAATTTACTTCTAAAAAGATGCCAAAATTTAATTCGATTTCAATTTCAGGCTATCATATGCAGGAAGCTGGAGCAAATCAGGTTCAAGAGTTAGCTTTTACCATTGCAGATGGTTTAGAGTATGTAAAGACTGCTAAAAATAATGGACTTAAAGTCGACGATTTTGCACCAAGATTGTCATTCTTTTTTGCAATTGGAATGAATTTTTTTATGGAAGTATCAAAGCTTAGAGCAGCTAGATTTCTTTGGGCTAAAAAAATGAAGCAGATATTTGATCCTCAAAATTTAAAATCATTAACTTTAAGAACTCATTGCCAAACTTCTGGGGTATCTCTAACTGAAAAAGACGCTTACAACAATATAGTGAGAACAACTGTTGAAGCGATGGCAGCAGTTATGGGGGGTACACAATCATTGCATACAAACTCTTTTGATGAAGCAGTCGCATTACCTACTGAAATGTCTTCAAGAATAGCAAGAAACACTCAACTTATATTACAAAATGAAACAAGTATAACTAGAACTGTAGATCCTTTGGCAGGTAGCTATTATGTTGAAAGTTTAACCAACTCATTAATAGTGCATGCAGAAAAACTTATAGATGAAATTTTAGAATTAGGCGGTATGACAAAGGCTATAGAAAATGGATATCCAAATAAATTAATTGAACAGTCAGCTATAAAAAAACAAGCAAAGATTGATAGTGAAGAAGAAATTATAGTTGGGGTAAATAAGTTTATCAACGAGAACGAAAAAGAATTTGATATACTTGAAATAGATAACACAGAAGTAAGGAAGGAACAAATTAGCTCCATTACGAAAATAAAAAATCATAGAGATGAAGAAAAATGTAAAATGGCCTTAAAGTCTCTTACTAGAGCGGCAAAAGAAAAGAGAGGAAATTTATTAGAATTAAGTATTGTCGCAGCAAGAGAGCGTGCCACGATAGGTGAAATTTCTTATGCATTAGAAAAAGTATTTGGAAGATATCAAGAAAACTTGAATATAACAAAAGGCGTGTATAAAAAAAGTTTTAGCGATAATATTAAAATTGAAGATATTAAACAAAGCATTGATAACTTTACAAAAGAAGAAGGGCGTAAGCCTAAGATGTTAGTTGCTAAGTTAGGACAAGATGGTCATGACAGAGGAGCGAAGGTAATTGCTTCTTCATTTTCTGATTTAGGCTTTGATACTGAAATTACTAAATTATTTTTGACACCTGAGGAGTTAATAGAAGAAGCTAATAAGATGAAGCCTGATGTAGTTGGTATATCAAGTCACGCGGCAGCTCATATGACATTAGTCACTGATTTTATGAATCTTTCAAAATTTAATGAAAATAATTATATAGTAATATGTGGTGGAGTGATTCCCAAAAAAGATATCAATAAATTAAAAAACTTGGGAGTCTCAGAAGTATTTGGACCTGGTACAAACATAATTAATGCGTGTTATAAAATTTTAAATTTAATAAAGTATGGAAAAAAATCTAATATTTAAATTTTATAGTTGATGGATTAATAAATATATATTAATTTCATTTATCGGAGAATAATAATGACAAGAAAATGTGATCTCACAGGAAAATTAGTAACCACCGGAAATAATGTTAGTCACGCAAATAACAAGACTAAAAGAAGGTTTATTCCAAATCTTCAAAATGTTAGTTTATATAGTGATAAACTAGGAAAAAAATTAAAATTTAGAATAGCCACTTCTACGCTAAGAACGATCGAAAAAAATGGTGGAATAGATAGTTTCTTACTAAACGCTATTAGCAAAAACCTTTCAAGTAATGCAAAAAAGTATAAGAAAAGTATTTTCAAAGCAACTTCTCAAGATAACTCTAAAAAAGATTAATTAACTGCTTAGACATAACGCTACCTAGATCATCAACATCTAATATTGTAACAGCCTTGTCATAATATCTAGTAACATCGTGACCAATGCCAATTGCTAGTAGTTCTACAGAACCTCTTTTTTCTATAGATTTAATGATATATTTTAAGTGATTGTCTAAGTAATTACTTTTATTAGAGGACAAAGTACTATCATCTACAGGTGCTCCATCAGATATTACCATCAATATTTTTCTTTTTTCTGTGCGGGCATTTAATCTTTTATAGGCCCAATCTAGAGCTTCTCCATCTATATTTTCTTTTAAAAGTCCCTCCTTCAACATTATACCAAAATTCTTTTTATTTCTTCTTACTGGTGCGTCTGCATTTTTATATATTATATGAAGTAGTTCATTTAGTCTTCCCGGTAATTTTGGTTTATTTTCTTTAATCCACATATCTCTAGCTTTTCCTCCTTTCCAGGTTCTAGTAGTAAAACCTAAAACCTCAACTTTAATACCGCATCTTTCTAAAGTTCTTGCAAGAATATCAGTAGAGATTGCTGCAATTGTAATAGGCCTTCCTCTCATCGAGCCAGAGTTATCTATTAAGAGTGAGACTACTGTATCTTTAAATTCAGTATCCTTTTCTTTTTTATATGATAACGAACTTTCAGGATTAGTTATTACTCTGGCCAATTTGCCACTATCAAGGATACCTTCTTCTAGATCAAATTCCCACCATCTATTTTGTTTTGATAAAAGCTTCCTTTGAAGCTTATTGGCTAAAATTGTGATGGTTGAGTCTAATTTTTCAGTCTGTTTATCTAGCTGTTTTCTAAGTTTTGAGGCTTCTTCAGTATCGCAGAGTCTATCTGCGGCAGTAATACTGTCAAATTTTTTAGTATATATAGAATATTTAAAATGAGTGTCTATATCATCTTTAAAATCATTACTTGAAGATGAACTAGTATCAGAGCTTTCTTCTTCGCTACCTACTTCATTAAGAGATTCATCATTTTCTACACTCTCTGTACTTTGACTTTCAGCAGTATCAGTAATTTCAAAGCTTTGATACTCTTCAGTTTGTTGGTTTATTTCTTGATCTAGATTTTCTTGATCTTCACTGTTATCATCACTTTTTTCATTATTATCCTTTTCATTTTGCGCATTTTCATCAATGACATCATTAATTAGTTTTAAAACTTCTATACTAAATTCTTTTTGATTAGAAATTTTATCTAAAATTTGTATATTTTTATTTTTTAATGTTTGCTTTAGTGAGTTGATTATAGGATCGCCCACTTCAGATAATTGATTGTACAGATTTAGTCCTAGTATATTATCTTTTAAAAATAGTTTAAATGTCTCTGGTTTATTAAGCTTTATATTTTCAGTTATTTTTTCATTAATATACTCTATATCAAAATCTAATAAGTTTTTTTTTATTCCAGGGTACTTTACACTACCCAATAATTCACACCTTAAGAACTCAATTTCATCAAAAATAATTTTAGTTTCTAAATTTTCAGGTGACATTTTTTGATGAATTTTTTTGTCATGGTATCTGTTAACTAGTGATGCGGCATCACTCCTTCCTCTGATATTTAGCTTGCTTTTATAGAGTTTATTTTTATTGATCTCAGGTAAATTTATATCTTGGTAAGAACTTTTATTATCTGAACCAAATAAAATATTAATATCAGATTTTTTAGATATAGCTTTTATAGTACTTTCTATTGATTTTTTAAAAATATTTATATTTGTATTTTCTTTACTCATTTATAATATTAGAAGAATCATTAATAACATTTACCCAATCACTTGGTAGCTCTAATGCAAAGCATCTTTGATAATATTCTGCAATAATAGGCCTTTCAGCTTCATCACATTTATTTAGGAACGTTACTCTAAAGGCGTATTCTATGTCGTTGAATATTAATGCATTCTCAGCCCAGGTTATAACTGTTCTTGGAGACATGACTGTAGAGATATCTCCGTTTTTAAACCCTGTTCTAGTCAAATTAGCTAAATTAATCATCAAAGCAATTTTCTCTTTTTGATATTTTTTTAAGAACTTTTTAACTTTCGAACTGACAATATTAATCTCTTGTTTTTCACTCAAATAATTTAATGTAGAAACTATATTCCATCTGTCCATTTGCCCTTGATTAATTTGTTGAGTACCGTGATACATGCCTGATGTATCTCCAAGTCCTATAGTATTAGTTGTGCAAAACAGTCTAAATGAGGGATGCGGAGTTATTACTCTGTTCTGCTCCAACAAAGTAAGCTTCCCCTCTAACTCTAGTATTCTCTGAATTACAAACATTACATCTGGTCTACCTGCATCATATTCATCAAAAACTAAAGCTATGCCATTATTTAGGGCCCATGGAATAATACCTTCTTTAAATTTTGTTATCTGTGATCCATTTTCTAATACAATTGCCTCTTTGCCAATTAAATCAATTCTACTTACATGGCTATCTAAGTTAACCCTTAAACATCGCCAGTTTAGTCTAGCTGCAACTTGCTCTATATGAGTTGATTTTCCTGTTCCATGATAACCTTGTATCATTACTCTTCTGTTAAATTGAAAGCCTGCCAAAATTGCTAAGGTAGTATCTTTATCAAAAATATAATTATCATCTATTTCAGGCACAAATGAGTCTCTTTTACTAAATGTATCAACTTCTAAATCTGTTTCTATATTAAACAGCTTTGAGGCATCTATTTTTTTTTTAGGTTTATCTAAGGTTTCAAGAGTATTGTTATCTTGCGAATGTATCATAATTTCCTTTATTGTTTCAAAAAATTTAATAACTCTGAATATGCATAATTTAATTTTATAATATGTTCTTCATTATTATTTTTACTAACATCAGGATGAAATTTTTTCACCATTTTTTTATACTGTTTTTTTAAAGCTGATATCTTTACTGGCAACTTAACTTCTAATATTTTTGCGCAATTTTCAATATTAGTACTTCTTGCTTTATCTTCAGGCTTTGAGTCAGAAAAATCTAAATTTTCATTATTGAATTCATGAGAATTTAAAAACGTATATTTTTTTATTTTTTCCCATGTTGGTCTATGCCATATTGCATCTTTAGAAATTTCATTATAAATTTCATCGGTAGTTCTGCCTCTGAAATAATCCCACCCTTTATTATATAGTTTAACATGTTCTAAACAAAACCATTTAAACTCTCTAAGTTTTTCTCTAGATGTAGGAGCTTTATATTCTCCTTTTTTTTGGCAATTACCCCATTCGCAATACTTAGTTAGAGACAAAAATTCATCATCTTTTTCCTCAAGAAAATAATTAAAGTTTTTTTTATTTTTATACATAATTATTATAATACTATGTTATTTTATTTTATTAGCAATAGCAGGTATAAATAATGAAAGAAGATTCACGAAAAAAAAGAATTGAAACAATTCTAAAAACAAACTTTTCTCCTACAGTTCTATTGGTAAGAGACGATAGTAAAAAACATGAGGGGCATAGCCAAGTAAGCAAAAATAGAAAGGAAACGCACTTTTTTATTAGAATGGTACTAAATAATAGCGCTATAACTAAAGTGAATCTACATAGAAGGGTATATAGCTTATTAGATAATGAATTTACTACAGGTCTGCATGCATTAGAGTTGGATCTAAAAAGTTCTTAAGTTTTGTTTGTTTTTATTAAAACCTTAGTAATTCTTGTTTGGCTTCTAGATATAATATTTATAATTAAGTTTTTTATAACAAAATTTTCGCCAGTTTCAGGTATTCTTTTCGCGGTATTAATGATCAGACCAGCTATTGTTGATGCTGAGTTTTCTGGCAGTTTAAAATTAAATTTTCTATTTAAGTCTCTAATTGTAACATTTCCATTAACATAAATATTACCATTATCGTCATATAAAAGTTTAGAGGAGGGATAATCATGTTCATCTTCTATTTGACCCACAATTTCTTCTAATATATCTTCAAGTGTAACTAACCCTAAAAGCACACCATATTCATCAACAACAAAAGCCATCTGTTTTTGTTTTTCTCTAAACTCATTAAGCTGTCCAAGTAAACTAGTTGTTTCAGGAACAAACCACGGTTCTTGTAAGACTTTTTTAACATCAAATTTTTTAAGTAGTAGCGATCTTAATAAATCTTTTACATACATAATACCTATAATATTTTCTGAATTACTTTCCCAGACTGGAAATCTTGAGTAAGGTGTCTCGTTTGCGAGCTTAGAAAAAAAATCTTTATTTTCATTTATGTTTACACTAAAAATATCTTTTCTATGAATCATAACTTCATGAATTTCTCTATCTTTTAAATCTAAAATACTTTCTAGCATAAACCTGTTATCTTTTATCATTTCTCCTTCTTTTGCTGCTAACAAAATAGCTCCTCTTATCCTATCTTCATTATTATTATTACTTTTAATTTTTTTGAAGCTTAGTAAAAAATGAATCAATTTTTGAATCAATAAGTTAATAGGTGATAACAGCCAGACAAAAAACATCAACATAGGAGTATAAAATATTAATAAGGTATCAGGTTTTCTGATTGCGTAAATTTTTGGCAAAACTTCAGCAAAAATAAATATTAAAGATGTCATCACTAAAGTAGAATACAAGATGCCTATCGGCCCAAAAGACTTAATGAGAATGTTTGTTGCTAATGCTGAAGATAGAATATTAACTAAGTTATTTCCTAGCAATATTGCACTAATTATAATTTCTTTTTTTTTTAAAAGCTTCTGGGTTCTTATAGCTTTTTTATCTTCCTCTGATACTTTTTTTTGAATTAAAGGTTCAGATATACTCGTGATTGCGGTTTCTGAAGAGGAAAAAAATCCCGATAAAAT
>CACMKJ010000037.1 GCA_902614225.1 Rhodospirillaceae bacterium | reverse complement strand
ATGTAAGGGAGACAATGTTTAAATTTAATATAGATAAAAAAGCTATTGATAAGCTTATAGATATCCTTAAAAAAAATGACTTAACTCAAATTGAAGTTAAAGATGGAAGAAAAAGCATAAAAATAGCAAAAGAAAGTATCAAATTACAGAGTACTAATCATGAAATTAAAGAGTCTGAAAGTTTAAAAATCCAAGATAAAACATCAAAAAATATTAAAGAGGAGACCAAATTTGAAAATACAATTAAAGCACCCATGTTAGGGACACTTTATCATGCCCCATCACCTAAGGCTAAAGCATTTATAAAAGTAGGACAAAAAGTGAAAACAGGAGATATACTTTTTATTATTGAGGCAATGAAAACTATGAATCAGGTAAAAAGCGATAGAGAGGGTACAGTTAAAAAAATAATTGTTGAAAATGGTATGCCAGTTGAATTTAATCAAGACTTAGTTGTGATAGATTAAAAATGTTTAAAAAAATTTTAATAGCAAATAGAGGTGAAATTGCTGTCAGAATCATTAGATCTTGCAAAGAGTTAGGTATAAAAACAGTAGCTGTTTATTCAATAGCAGATAACGAGTCTATGCATGTAAAAATGGCTGATGAAAGTATATGTATTGGAGGAATAAAGTCATCTGAAAGTTATCTAAATATTCCAGCTATACTTACAGCAGCAGAACTTACTGGTGCAGAGGCTATTCACCCAGGGTATGGGTTTTTGTCTGAGAATTACAAATTTGCAAGAGTTCTAGAAGAACATAATATTACATTTATTGGTCCTAAATCTGAGCATATTAAAATTATGGGGGATAAGGTTTCAGCTAGAACAGTAATAAGTAAAACAGGGATACCTTTAGTACCAGGATCAAAGGGACCAGTAAAAAATATTAAAGAACTAAAAAAAGTATCTAAGGAAATAGGTTTGCCCATAATTATCAAAGCAGCAGCAGGAGGAGGGGGCAAAGGAATGAAGGTAGTAGAAGACGAAAGTGAGTTAGAGAATGCTTATAACTTAACAAAGTCTGAAGCAGAAGTTAATTTTGGAAATGATGAGATCTATGTTGAAAAATTTTTAAGAAACCCTAAACACATTGAATTTCAAATTTTTGCAGATAATTATCAAAATGTAATTCACTTGGGAGAAAGAGATTGTTCAATACAGAGAAGGCACCAAAAATTAATTGAGGAAGCTCCTGCATATGAAATAGATCAAGAGGAAAAAGAAAAATTACTTAATGTAATAATAAAGGCGATGAAAGATATCAAATATAGGGGAGCTGGAACAATTGAAATGCTTTATGAAAATAAAAAATTTTATTTTATAGAGATGAATACTAGAATACAGGTTGAACATCCGGTAACAGAGATGATAACAGGCATTGATATAGTATCAGAACAAATTAAAGCCTCTGCAGGAAAAAAGCTTACAATTCAGCAAAAAGATATAAAATTTAGAGGGCATGCTATAGAGTGTAGAATTAATGCAGAGAATCCAGAAACCTTTATACCAAGTCCAGGAACTATTAACATGTATAATCCACCAGGGGGGCCTAGGTGTGAGAGTTGATTCTTGTATTTACAATGGTTATGGAGTAGTTCCATATTATGATAGTTTAATAGGAAAGTTAATAGTTCATGGAGAAAATAGAAGAGAGGCAATATCTAGAATGAATAGGTCATTAAATGAATTGGTAGTTGATGGTATTGACACTACAAAAGACTTACATAAAAAAATTATTTCTTCTAAATCTTTTAAGAAATATGATTTTAGTATTAATTGGCTAGAAGGTTTTCTTAAAAAATAAATTGTTTTCTTATCAATATAATATACCAATAAATTCAGTTATTGATGCCTATAAACAAGGTATGTTTCCAATGGCAGAGACGTGCTCGAGCAAAGAAATATATTGGATAGAACCAAAAAAAAGGGGAGTTTTTCAATTTGATAAAATAAAAATTCCAAAAAAATTTAAGAGATTTTTAAAAAAAAATAACTTTCAAATAGCTGTAGATAATAATTTTGAACAAGTTATTAATAATTGTGCGAAATTAAATAGTAGTAGAAAAGATACATGGATTAATAGCACTATTAAAAAAATTTATACTGAAATGCACTATAATGGCTTAGCGCACTCAGTAGAATGTTATTTGAATAAAGAGTTAGTTGGGGGACTATATGGTATAAAAATAGGTAGAGTATTTTTTGGAGAAAGTATGTTTAGTTTTGTCTCAAATGCATCAAAAGTAACACTTATTCATTTATTAGAGAGACTAAAAATTGGAGGCTTTAAAATTTTGGATACACAGTTTATAAATGAACATTTAAAGCAGTTTGGAGCAGTAGAAGTATCTAATAAAGAATTTAAAAGTATTATAGAAAAAAATATCAATAAAGAAGCCAATTTTTACTCTTATTCACAAAAAGGTTTCTTACCCGATGAATTATATCCTCTTAAAAAAAGTATTATTTAGCTTTTTTGTTAATACAGTTTAATAACCAAATATCATTGATTGGATGTTCAAGACTGCTTAGACTAGGAGAAGAAGAAAACATCCATCCCTGAAATATTTGGTTATTCAGTAATTTGTCTTTCACTGTTAAATATGCAAAATTTTCTATTTCTTTGTCTATGGGATTTTTATAACAATATTTTATATTTAAAACTAAATTTGAAAAGGTAACTTCTGTATCTAGTGGTACTTTTAAATTATAGCTTCTTCCAGTTATTCTATCAATTGCTCTAATTTCTGCTAAATTTTCAGCAAAGACTAAAACAGTAATAAAAAAATAAAAAATTATTAATAAAAAAGATTTACTATTCATCCTTTTAATTTAGTATTTAAATTAATTGCCAAATTATTAATAACTTTTTTAATTTGTTTCTTATCTACACCCATTAATATGGCTTCATCATATATTTGGTTTATTAAGTTTTGTAACTCAATCACATTATTATTCAGAATTACAATTTTCTCTTTACAAGAAATTTTAGAATTATCACTTGTTTTCCAAAAATCTGGATATAATTTATTCTTTTTCATTAATCGGGTTTCCATACAGAATTTTTATTTTTTTTATCAAAATACACTTTTTCTCTATCCGATTTTTTTACAGGATGATAAGAAGCAAGAGTTCCTGTTAGATTGGCTTTTTTATTTTTTTGCCATTTGAAACTTGGTTTATTTATTTTTATTTCTTTATCCTTATAAGTTTCTGTTAACCATATCTGCCATTCTACTTCTAGATTTGTTGGATCTACTTGTTTTTTATATAGTACCCATCTTTTTTTTTTATTTTTTTTGTGTACATAAAATTTATTACCTTGATTATCTTCCCCTACTTTTTTTCCATTTAGAAGTGAATATAATATTGTTCCTATATTATTTGTAATCATATTTAATCTTTATGAATTATTCAAAATTATTTCTTTTAATTTTTCATAATCAAAGGCACCGGGTAAAATTTGTTTTCCTATAATAAAGGTTGGAGTTCCTCTAATTTTCAAACTATTAGCAAACTTTATATTTTTAATGATATTATTTTTAATTTTTTCAGAAGAAATATCTTTTTTAAATTTTTCAATATCAAGTGATAGTTTTTTAGCTATATCATATAAAATATTTTGATTAATTGATTCTGTGTTATTCAATAAAAAAGTATGATATTCAAAATATGCATTTTGTTCGTTAGCGGCTAGTGATGCCCTAGCCGCAATTTCTGAGGACTCAGAAAGTATAGGGTAATCGATAAATACTATTTGAATATTGTCAATATTTTTTATTAATTTTGAAACGGTAGATAAAGTTTTTTTACAATACCCACAATTATAATCAATGAACTCTAATATTATTAACTCGCTATCCATATCACCAATTCTAGGTAACCTCTCATAAGCTTTAGTATCATAAAAATTATTTAATATATTAACAAAGCCTTCCCTTTCTTTTTCTTTTTGATTAGCAGTAAATTTTTCTAGTGATTCTATAATAGTTTCAGGATTCTCTAGAATATATTTCTCAATAATATTTTTAATTTGTTGTTCATTAATATTTTTATCATCGGAATGTACACCAAATATTAGAAAAAAAATTAATATTGCAAATCTTATGAACATATTCTCCTATAACCTTAAATTTCACTTATTAAATTAATTATATCAGAAGCTCTTAAATTTTCAGAACTAAATTTTTTAGTTGTAGATATCACCTTTTCTGCAAAAAATTTAGCACTTTTAAAGTCTCTTCTCCTAAGAAACTCTTCTGCTGCAGACAAGTTAGCATAAATAGGTTCACCTAGGAGATTATGACTGATGCCTTTTAAATGCCAAGCAAATATATTTTCTGGTTCTTTTTGTACAATGAAATTCAAATAATTATTTGCTTGTTTTATATCTCTTAAATTTTTTTTATCCTCAAGCAATAAACTACATAACGGTAGCATGATTAGCGGAGAGTTTGGTATTTTTTTTAAGGATTCTTTATAGTACTTAATTGCTTCTTTAATTTTTCCATTTTCAGAAAGAATTTGAGCCTTTAACTCTATAAAAAAGGGATCATTCGGATAATCTTTTAATAGTGAATTAATTTCTTCTATTGATTTTTTATATAGGGGCATTCTAAAGTAAGCAATTGCCCTAGCATAGCGGCTACTGATAGAATTATTAGTATTATTTAATAATGTTCTACCTGGACTTTCTAGAAAACCTTCTAGTTTAGCTTTTATTCTTGCATAGGAAGTCTTATCAAATTCACTTTCACTATAATTATCAGCTGAAGCTGTTTTTTGTTTTATAAGATCCATTCTTGCCTTAGATAATGGATGAGTACGCAAAAATGGGTCTTGTCTTTCTATTAAAAGCAGTTCTTGTCCATAAAGCTTTTCTAAAATAATACTAAGTGATTTAGGATTCCTTTTTACTCCCTTTAAAAAATCTATAGCTAATGTATCAGCTACATATTCATTACTTCTACTAAAGGAAAAAAAACTTTTGGTTGCTATTGACGGGCCTATAGATAAAGCTGTCTGAGCAATTTCCATTCGATCATTTTTGAAATTATCATTAGCAGTAGCAGCTATCAATAAGCCCATACCTAATAAGCTTGTAATAAATTGATTATCCTTAAGTTTCCTTGCTGTTTGTTTCATCTTTATAATATGACCTGCTTTAATGTGACCTATTTCATGCGCAATAACACCTATCAAACCGCTAGCACTTCCAGATTTAATTATAAGTCCTGTATTTAAAAACATATTTTGTCCATTCGTTACAAAAGCATTAATTCTTTTGTCAGCCACTATATGAATTTTTAAATTATTTTCTTCTAATCCAGCTATTTTTAAAATAGGTTTAGTCCAGGCGTATAGAGTATTTTCTATTTCTGTGTCCCGAATATATTTAGTATAGGCTATATTTTTTAAAAAAAGTAAGCATATGACAACAATACACAATAAATACTTAATAAAATTTTTTAAAAAGGTTATCATATTAATAATATAGGAGATTTTTAATCATTACGTCAAATAGATCAAATATATCACCTTTCTATGCCATTGAAATATTTGAAAAGGGTCAGGTTTTTAAGAGTAAAAATGGTTTTGTTAGAAATTTAGCATTAGGAGAGCCTTCCGCTAATTTACCAAAAAACTTGCTAATTAATTTAAAAAAAAAAATAGAAGAAAAAAAGTTTGGTTATACTGAGTCTATTGGAACTATAGAATTAAGAAAGAAAGTTAGTGATCATTATAAAAAGCACTATGACGCAGATATTTCTCTAGAAAATGTAGCAATTACTTCAGGAGCTTCAGCTGGTATTTTTATGTCTTTATTGTATTTATTTAAAAAGGGAAGTTTTATAGCTATAACGAGGCCAGGTTATCCAGCCTATAAAAACATTATAAAAGCTTTAGATCTCAGAGTCTATTATATAGATACTTATGAAGATAATAACTTTCAATTAACTACTGATATGGTAAATGATCTACCTGATAATATAAAGGGTATAATAATCTCAAGTCCTTCAAATCCTTGTGGAGGTATTATTTCGGATAATGAAATGTTAAATATATTAAAAATTTGTAAGTCAAAAAGCATTAAAGTTATTTCTGATGAGATTTATCATAAAGTAGAATACCAAAATAAGAAGTCAAATACTGCTTTTAACTTTGATATTAACTCAATAGTAATAAATAGTTTTTCAAAATATTTCCTCATGACTGGTTATAGACTAGGTTGGATTATTGGCGACAAAGATTTTATTAATCAAATTAGAAACCTCTCAATGAATTTTTATTTAAGCCCATCAAGTATTTCTCAATATGTAGCAAAAAAAGTATTTAATTATTATGATTATTTTGATTCTATTGTCTTAAAGTATTTAGAAAATAGAAATTATTTAATTAGCCAGCTTCAGAGTATTGGTATAAGAGACATGATAGTGCCTACAGGAGCATTTTATCTATATGTAAATATTTCTAAATTTAACAATGATTCTTATGACTTCTGTAAAAGAATGGTTAGTGACATAGGGGTTACATTAGCACCCGGTATAGACTTTGATGATAAACGTGGAAATAACTATGTCAGATTTTCCTATTCATGTGAAAAAGTAGAATTAGAAGAGTCTCTAAAATTAATAAAAAACTGGTTGTAAATTATTGATCCCACCAACCAGTTTTTACTTCTTTTGTTTTTTTCTTTTTTTCAGCTTTCTTCCTGTTAACTTTTTCTTTTGTTGATAGTTCTTTATTTTCAGAAGAAGCCCTTTTTACCGATTTTTTAGTTTTATTTTTTTTAGCAGTTTTTTTGTTATCTTCTTCAGTGCTTTCCAATTTTTTTATTACATTTTTCTCTTTATATTTTTTTGTATTTGGTTTTTTATTATTTATTTTATTTAGCTTCTCAACACTTCTCTCATCCTCACTTTTATCAATATTATTTTCAGCAATAATGTAAAACTTATTTAATTCAAATGAGTTATCAACTGTAATTTTAACTATATTATTACCTATTTTTTTAGAATTTATAAATTCATGTTTATAATTTAATAAGTATTGCGACATAGAAGAACTTATTTTAAGGTTAATTACTTTTTTTTCTAAAGTTTTCAACATCAAATTTAAATTTCTAATAATTTGAAGCGCTTGAGATTCTACCGATCTTACTAGCCCTGATCCATTGCAATTATTACATGTTTGATAATTGATTTCTAATAAGCTTGGCCTTAGTCTCTGTCTAGACATTTCCAATAAACCAAAAGGTGAAATCTTTCCAACCTGTATTCGAGCTCTATCTTTTTTAATAGCATTTTTAAAGATATTCTCAACTTGATAATTATTTTTTCTTATATTCATATCAATAAAATCTATTACAATTAATCCTCCCAGGTCTCTAAGTCTTAATTGTCTAGCTATTTCTTTAGCAGCTTCTATATTCGTTTTATATGCTGTAGTTTCAATATCTCTTTCAAGAGTAGATTTTCCAGAGTTCACATCTATCGCTACTAGTGCTTCTGTTGGATTTATAACAATAGATCCTCCAGAAATTAAATTTACCTCTGAATTAAAAATTAAATCAATATCTTTTTCTATGCCATAATGATTAAAAATTGGAAGGTTGTCTTTATATTTTTTTACTAAAGAAGATTTGCTAGGCATTAAAGTTTT
>CACMKJ010000036.1 GCA_902614225.1 Rhodospirillaceae bacterium | reverse complement strand
ATATTATTAGCGAGAAGTAAAAACTGGAAACAAAACCTATATTCCTGTATTGCCGGTTTTTGTGAGCCAAATGAGTCCTTAGAACAAACTGTAATTAGAGAAGCTTATGAGGAAGTTGGTCTAAAATTAAAAAATATCAATTATCTTTTTTCTCAATTTTGGCCTTTTGCGAATAATTTAATGGTAGGTTTCGAAGCAATGAGTTCTTCAGTTAAGCTCAAAATAAATAAATCAGAAATTGAAGATGCTATTTGGGTTACTAGAAAAGAACTTTTAAGTCTGCAAAATAAAAAAAAAATAATACTTCCAAAAAAATATGCTATAGCTCATAGTTTGATTGCACATTGGCATAAAAGTTAAACTAACCTTTCCTCAATTCCGAGAAAGGATAATAGCCTAAAATTTTTACTTCCTTTGAAAAGAATCCTAACTCTTCAAATGCTTGTTTTACATTATCATCTTCAGGATGTCCTTCTATATCAACATAAAACTGTGTAGCTTTAAATGAACCCTTTAGCATGTAGCTCTCTAATTTTAACATATTTATTTTGTTAGTAGAAAATCCTCCTAAAGCTTTAAATAATGCAGAGGGTATATTTCTAACTTGAAAAATAAAACTAGTGATATAATTGGTATTCTTCATTCTAACTTCATCTAAATTTTCTCTCATAAATAAAAATCTAGTGGTATTATGAGTAGCGTCTTCTATGTTAGAGCTTAATATAGTCAAATTGTAAATCTTAGCTGCTAATTCTGATGCTATGGCCGCTCTACTGTTATTTTTTACTTTAGATATTTCTTCTGCGGCACCCGCCGTATCTGCACTTATAATTGGTTTAATTTTATTTTTACTTAAAAAATCCTTGCATTGCGCTAGAGCATGTATATGACTTTCAGCAGTTTTAATAGAGTCTAAAGAGCTACCAGGACACCCTAATAAATGATGGCTAATCTTATGAAAATATTCTCCAGTAATTACTAAATTTGACATAGGTAATAAGTTATGAATATCAGCAACTCTGCCTGCTTGTGAATTTTCTATTGGTATTAAAGATATTTCAGTTTCCTTATTTTCAGTTTTTTTAAAAACCTCCTCAAAAGAATCACATGGTACAGGTTCATAATTAGGAAAAGCTTTTATACAAACTAAATGTGAATAAGCCCCAGGTCTACCTTGATATGCTATTTTATTTTTCATTTAATCAACTCGTTTTTTAAAAAAAATTTTAAATCCTCTGAAGTATCTATACTATATGGAGCTTTATTAACTTTGCCTACAATAATATCTATACCATTTTCTAATGCCCTTAGTTGTTCTAAAGATTCTATCTTTTCTAATTGCCCCATTTTCAAATTTACAAACGTTTTTAAGGTATTAATTTTATAAGCGTATATACCTATATGTTCAAAAAACTCCCTAGATCCATAGGGTATAGGAGACCTCGAAAAATAAAGTGCTTTATTAAATTTTAGATGTTTAGTAATAGCTGTTTTTACAATATTTTTATCTTTAATAAACTTAGTGTCTTTAATTTTAGAGACTAAGGTAGCCATAGCTACGGATTTTTGTCTGATAATTAAAGCTAATTTCTTGATTATCTTAGGAGATATATTAGGAACATCTCCTTGTAAATTAATTATATATTTATATAAATTTTTTTTTAATAAAGCATTCAATGCATTATACACTCTATCAGTTCCGCTATTTAGTTTTTTTTTAGTCATCACATAAGGTATATTTTTTTTATTAAGATAATCTCTAGCTTCTTTGTCACAACAAGCAACAATTACATCTCCACATTTAGACGATATTGCTTTTTCCCAAACATGAGCAACCATAGCTTTTCCATTGATTTCAATTAAGGGCTTGCCAGGTAGTCTCGATGATGCCATTCTTATAGGTATAACTATTAAAGTGTCATTGTTCATAAATTTATTTTTAACTTTACCTAAATATAATAATATATTAAAAAATCTATAACAGGAATTAAATATGTCGTCTGAGTTAAATAAAATATTTTGTGCAATACTGTCTGCCATCTTAGTATACCTATTGGCTTCATTTCTTAGTGAAATACTTTATAATGTAGATAAAAAAAAAGTAACCGAACTTTCTTATAGTATAGAAAATATAGAAGATAAGAATAAAGATTTTAATGAGGTAAATGTAGAATCTGAATTAAAAATAATTACAGAATTAGAGTTAAACCAACTTTTAAAAAAAGCAGATTTAGATAAAGGGAAAACTTTTGTAAATAAAAACTGTGCATCTTGCCATGATTTGAATATGCCCATTAAAAATAAAATAGGTCCATCTTTAGCTACTATTCTTGACAGAAAAATAGGTAATCTTTCAGATTATAAATACTCAAAAACCTTGTTAAACATAGATAAAAAATGGAATATAGTGAACTTATACTATTTTTTAGAAAAACCTAAAGAATGGGCACCTGGAACAAAGATGTCTTATAGAGGAATTTCAGACTCTCAAAAACTCCTAAATACTATAAAATACTTAAGAGAAAACTCAATTAGTAATGAAAATTAAGCCTATTATCCTTTCAGGTGGATCTGGTACTAGGCTTTGGCCTTTATCTCGAGATAGTAAACCTAAACAGTTCTTTGACATCTTTAATGAAAAGACTAATTTATTTGAAGAAACAATTAATAGAATTAATAACCCAAATTTCAGTAAACCCATTATAATTTCAAATAAAAATCAAAGGTTTAATGTTCAAAAAAGTATTATAAACTGTAATGCTAAATATGATAGACTCTTATTAGAGGATGAGCCTAAAAACACAGCACCAGCCTTTGCAGCTTCTACCTTCTATTGCAAAGATGAGGAGGTGCTCTGCTTTCTTCCATGTGACCATTATATCAAAAATAATAAAAAATTTATTCAGGGTTTATTAAAAGCATATAAAATAGCATTAAATAATGAATTAGTAATTCTTGGCTTAAAAAGTAAAGAGCCTAATATAAACTATGGTTATATTAAATATAAAAAGAATTATATCTTTAAAGATAGCTTTGAAGTTGACTCCTTCACAGAGAAGCCTAAAAAAGCAAAAGCTATAAGACTACATAAACTAGGTGCTTTATGGAATTCAGGTATAGTAATTGTAAGAAATAGTTATTTAAAGTCACTTTTCAATCAATTTAATAAAAACCTTTATTCATTGGTGAGAAAAAGCTATTTACACTCACGTAAAGAGATGGAGTTTATATTTCTAGATAAAAAAGGTTGGGATCGAATTCCTTCGATTTCATTTGACTATGCTATACTTGAAAAAGAATTTAAAAAAGTTGTAGTTCGGCTAGATATCACATGGAGTGATTTAGGTACTTTTGAGTCTATATATAAAGTTAAAAAATCAATAGGTAATGTTAAAAGTATCAATACTGAAAACTGCTTTTCCTTTTCTAACCATAAAATACTTATTACTAATGATGTAAAAGACCTAAATATAATTAATACTAGAGATATAACATTAGTTTCAAAAAAAGGTAATGCTAATGCAATAAAAGAACTAGTAAAAAAAATACATAAAAAGAAAAATAAAGAAATTTTAAATGAATCAGAATCAAATAGACCTTGGGGAAGTTTTATTAACTTAGATCAAGGAAATGGCTACAAAGTAAAGAAGCTGCATATTTTGCCGGGTCACAAAATTTCATTGCAAAAACACTATAAACGTTCAGAACATTGGGTTGTTATTAATGGTACTGCATTCATTACTAAAGGAAAAAAACAATTTAAATTGAATGCAAATCAATCAACCTTTATTAAAAAGGGAGAAGTTCATAGAATAGAAAATAAATCTAAAAAAGACCTCATTATGATAGAAGTACAAACTGGTGAATATTTAGAGGAAGATGACATAAAAAGATTTAAGGATATATATAAAAGATAATTTAAAATGCCTATTTTTAAAATAGCTTATTTGCCGCCACTATTAATTTATGCCTCCGCAGGAGTTTCAGGACTGACAAGTATTGTTGGTATTTTTTTTATCAAAGATTTTTTAAGCTTGTCAGCTGCATTTATTGCATCTATTGGTTTCTGGGCAGGAATACCATGGGCTTTAAAGATGCCTGTAGGGTTTTTAATTGATAGATATTGGAATCTTAAACAATATTTTGTATATTTAGGGGCATTTCTTGTATCAATAAGTCTATTAATCATGTATGGCATCCTTGTACACAAGGGCTCCTTGCTTCAATATTTTGATATTAAAACTTGGTTCATAATTAGTTCAATTCTAACACCTATAGGTTATGTTTTACAGGATGTTGTTGCAGATGCAATGACTGTTGAAGCAGTAGAACCAAGATTTAAAAATATCACTGAACAAGTAAAAAAAAAAAATACTAAAAAAGAACATACTATTATTCAGTTATACGGCAGATTTGCAATAATTCTAGGCTCTCTTATAGTAGGTTTAATAAACCTTTTTATTTTTAAAGGCGTGAATGAAAATTATGCTAATATAAATTTACTCTATGGGAAAATTTATTTATATGCATTGATAATTCCCGTTATATCGATATCAGGAATAGTCTTATTTAATTTTTTGAATAAAAATAAAACTAAAGCTTCAGAATTTAAAACAACCATTTTAGATTATCAGATATTTTTAGGAAGTTGTATCTTTGTAATTTTTACAGTTTTTTTTGGTAGCTTAAATATGCCTTTCTCCAAGGAAGTCATTTTGATTAGTTCACTATGTTTAGTAGCAATATTAATGCGACTTTTAATAAAAGGTTTAAAAAAAGAGGACCAATATACTATTATAGGTACAGCTATAATAATATTTGTATTTAGAGCAATGCCTAGCCCGGGAGCAGGTTTGAATTGGTTTGAAATTGATATTCTCGGATTTAATCAAAGTTTTTTTTCCATACTATCAATAACATCAGCTTTAATTACTTTAATAGGAATGGTTGTTTTAAGAAAAGCTATGATGAAAGCATCTTTAGCTAAGCTTTTTATAGTTTTAAGCATACTTTCGGCTACTTTGTATTTCCCAAGCTTATTTATGTATTATGAATTGCATCAATATACAAGTATCTTAACTAATGGCTTAGTTGATGCTAAATTTATAGCTATCTTAAATACAGCAGTTGAGTCACCTTTAGCTCAAGTTGCTATGATACCTATGTTAGCTTGGATCGCAAACAACGCTCCATCAAAATACAAAGCTACATTCTTTGCAGTATTTGCATCTTTTACTAATATTGCCTTGTCTGCTAGAGAATTATTTACAAGTTATTTAAATAAAGTTTTCGTAATCAACAGAGAAGTTGTAGATAAACAGTCTAATGAGATTTTAGTAAAAGCTAACTATGACAACTTAGATAATTTATTGATTAGTTTAATTATTATAACCTTAGTTGTACCTATAATTACCATTTACATAATACAAAAGACAAAGTTTCAGTCTACTGAATAAAAAAATCCTTCTCTAATTAAAGAGAAGGATTTAATTAATTTAATTTACTAGAAAGTTAAAACTTAAGTCTTAAATTTCCAGAAACTACAGTCTCATTAAAGTCATCACGAGTTCCTGTTTGCATATAACTCAGATGTCCATTTACATTCGAAGAAAGATTTAAAATAAATCCGCCTCCATAAGTAACGTAACCATCTGGTGCTGTTCCTGCAATATCCGCGAAACCATCATCCTTTAATTCATTGCTGTAAGATGCCTTCGTAGTATCCTCATTAACGTAAGCAAGATCTATAAACGGTGTTAACTTACCTGCACCTAAAGCTATTGATATACCAGCTTCACTCATATTTGAACTATAAGTTTTTGCTGCAATTGCCTCATCAGCATTAGTTGAATCTATTGCTGCTCCTAGATCTGTACTCGCTGTAACATCTGGTACAATATCTGTAAAGGCAGGTACATCAATTTCAAAGTTTCTGTAGCCTATTCTTGGAGTAAAGCTTAACTTTCCTCTCGAGAATGTTCCACTTACATTGACAAACAAGTATTGTACATCAGCGTTTATATTATTTCCTTTAATATCTAATGATGCATTACCCATATCTTGTCTTCGTGTATCTATCTCATACTCACCAAAGCCACCACCAGCTGAAATTACCATTGGTCCAGTGTGTAAGCCTAAGTATAAGCCATAAGTTTCACCTTCGGTTTCAATTCTACCACTATTAGCTTTAGTATCAACATCAGATGAAAAACTATTAACTGTTAAACCTACTAATAAGTTTCCAAGTGCTTTATCAACACCTACTGAAAAGGAACTTGCTGAAGCTTCATATTGATTACTGTCTCTTCCAAATTGAGTAAAGACCTGATCATTATCAAAGTCAGAACTACTGAAGTTCATCCAAGCACTCATACCACCAACTATGTGATTAGCTGCCATTCCAATGCCTCCATTGTTTGCAGAGTAAGTCATATGACTTGCAGTATCAGGATTAGCTGCCATCGACATTGAAGTTGTAATTCTGTTTGTAATTGCGCCCACTACCGCGTTAGCAGCTGCTCTAGCAATTTCTCCACCAACTATAGCAGAACTGTTTGTTCTTCCAGCACCTGCATAGACACAATCTTCACTGGTATACATTGCGTAAGTATCTGCCATTCCAAGCCTAGTTGTTGTAGGGGCATACTCAAGATATACTCCACCTAGTTGAGTTCCATACGACGTGTTAGTACAACTTAAGTACTTGGTACTCCCTCCTCTAGCTTGTGCAGTATAATTTATAGCTATAATGCTAAAGATAAGCAAACAAGATAGCCAAAGTTTTTTTAATAAATTCATATTTTTCTCCTGCGATTATATATATAAACTTCCATTATTATATACAAAGTGCTGTAAAATAAAACTTATTTATTATCAATTTATTATTTAATTTTTTTGTTGTAAATTTGCAACATAAATCAATATTGATTGCTAATTATTTTTTCTAGTTCCTCTTTTTCCTTATTTGAGATTAAAAAAATTTCATCAGGAGCTAAAGGTATCCCTTTCAATCCCCAATTTTTATAAGAATTTCCTCTACCAAACCAATATCCATAAACAATTTCATTAAATATACCTTTTTGAATAGCTTGTTTTATTAACGATATACTTTCTTTTATCTCCTCATTATTAATTTTACTTTTAGAGAGAATTTGATTGGCCTTTACTAAAAAACACATCGCATCTGATTCTAATAAATTATTTGAACATAATTCTACAGCATCCTCATTCTTATTGTGGCTTACCGCATAAGAAAGAAAAGGCATTATTAAATCATTTCGCTTAGGCATTACTTTTGACATTAATAGAGCTTTTTTAAACCATTGATCATAATTTTTTTCTATGTAATCTTTCCCTTTTATTGTAGCTGCAAACTTATAATAATATCTTGTATCTACCTGCATAGACGTATTTAATAAAGAGAGAGTAAAATTTCCGGTATTAATAATTTCGTTTGCTTTACACTGTAAATCATTTAAAACTATATAGGCATTCTCTTCTATTTTATCTTTTTCTAGAGCGAAAACATAAGAAGAATAATTTTGTAAAAACATATCAAGCATAATTCCTCCTCTATCGAAGTCATTATAAAAATCTACACATTTATGCTCTTTTTGAGAAATATTTTTCAAATTTTCTAAAATATTACTGTATTTTAATTTAGAATTTACTAAGATAGAAGAGTAAATAATATACACCCCGTAAAATAAAAATAAACCCATGCTAAGAAAGATTATCGAAAATAAATTTTTACTTATTTTTGAATACTCATTCAGAAAAGAAAATAACTTCAAATTATCAGATTTAGTAAAAATAAAAAAACTTAATACAACAGCATACAGAGTAAGAGTTCCCGGCCACAAAAACCAAAAACAATTAATTTTAAAAAAAAGCAACCATCCTAACTTTGATGGAATACCAAAAACATTAGACTGTTTAAAAATATAGTAGATATACACTAAGAAAAGCATACCTCCAAGAACACCTATAGATACTAAGTGTTCTGCTATTTCATTATGGGTATGAAAATGTAAATTATAGCCTACTCTCAATTCTTCATAATGCCATGATTTCATATTTTGTAATAACAAATCAGAAACAGTCCCCCACCCATTACCGAATAAAAATAATTTTAGGCTTGATAATCCGTGTAAGCTATTTTCAATGATCTTTCCTCTAACCACTGGAGCG
>CACMKJ010000035.1 GCA_902614225.1 Rhodospirillaceae bacterium | reverse complement strand
CTAATTCATCATTGTTGTTATTATTTTTATTATTAATTTGCTCTCTCAGCCCTCTTAATTGCTCTTCTATTTTATTCAATGAATCAACATTTGCTAATTCATTTTTATTATATTGTCCTACTCTAATACTTATTTCATTATTAATTTTTATCATAACCTTGCTAGACTCTACGATTAAATCTTCAAAATTTTTTCTGCTCTGTTCACTTTTCATAATGAATTTTTCTAAATTATTTAAAGAATCTATTGTTTGAAAAAGAAGAGCTTGGATATATTCTTTTCCTGTTTCCTTACTATTATCTGTACTAATATTGGGTTTCTTTATAATAACCTTTTTTTCAAGAGCTGTTATAAAATCATTTTGTGCTCTACCAGTTAACAAATCAATTAAACCTAAACATAATGATCCTGTTAAACCAAAGAGTGATGAAGAAAATGCTGTTCCCATTCCTGACAAGGGTTCATTTAAGCCATTCTTCAGATTCATGAAATTAGTGACAATATTAGTTTCATCTATGCTCAAATTTTTTATTGTAAGGCCTACAGAGTCAATAGTTTTTAATAAACCCCAAAAAGTCCCTATAAGGCCTAAAAAGATTAATAAAGATATTATATACTTCAATAACTCTCTTTCACTATCTAACTTTTCTATAACCTTATCTATGCTTTTTTTAATCTTATCCTCAAAAAAAAAGTCATCATACCTTAATTCTTTAAAGCCATTTAAAAAATTAGGCTCAAAATTAATACTAGATTTTTTATTATTAAAGAAATTAATCAGCCATTTTTGTTCTTTATTTAAACTAACTATATTTTTTAAAGCTATCATAACTCCTATAAAAAACATTAACAATATAGTACTATTTAACTCTAAGTTATGAACAAAAGTTTTTTTTAACTCATCTTGCAGAAAAAAACATAGTAGAAATATGATAAATAGAAATAATGTAATTCTTATAATATATCTATTATAATTAAACATAATCTATGATACTATAGAAATGTTCTAAAAAAAATAATTATTTAATTCAGTCATTAGTTATAATCACAATATCTTTATTGCCTTCTAATTCGTTGTCATGCCCTAGAGCCTTAACATAAATTTGAGTAATGTTATAGTTTTCTTTAAGAAGTAAAGATCTCAAAAATAAAGCTCTTTTTAAAGATAGTCTTCTTACCTTGCTAGTACTATCACCTTCCCTTTTCATTGCATATCCTTTAATAGTTATACTGCCTTTTTTATCAAGCTTTGTTAAGTTATCATAAAAAATTTTTATTTCCTCAGCACTAGGTTTTTCTTTTTCTTTCATAAAATTAACTTTAAAATTATATTTATTTATTGAAACTGGTTTTTTATTACTTTTAGGCTCTTTTTTATTTATTTTTTCAAATTCATTTTCATATTTATTCTTTTTTTTTTCTTTACCTTTATTCGCTATTTTTTTTTTTTGCCTATCTATTAATATTCTAGATTCGGGTAAATTATTTTCTGATAAAGTAATATACTTCAATTTCACATTTTCTGACTTTAATATCGATGACACATGTATTAAAAAGATTAAAAATATTATAAAAATATTTGGCATAGCCTACTTACAAGTCAGCAATCATATTGTTATTAGTTACCATACTATATTTATTATCTTTATCTTGATGCAAAACACCACCAGCTTCTTTCACTAAAAATAAACCAGCTGTTGAATTTTGAAAATTTAGATTTTTTGAAAAATAGCAATCTATTTTTCCGTTTGCTGTATTTGCTAAGTCTAATGAGCTACTTCCCAATACTCTAAAACTTTCAACTACCTCGTCTTGAGTATTAAAAAAATTTATTAAATCAATACTCTCTAAAACAAATATTGCTCTATTTCTTTTATTATTTGAAGAAACTCTTATTCTAGAATTATTTAAATATGCTCCTTTACCTTTTTCAGCAAAAAACATTTCATCTCTAATTGGGTCATATATGATAGAAGCAATTACTTTACCATCCATTATCAAGACAATAGAAGAAGCAAAATAACTAATTCCATGTGAATAGTTTTTTACTCCTGAAACTGGATCTACTAAAAAAAAAAAATCTTTTTGCTGAACTTTTGCTCCATCTTCTACAAAAAATAGTTCTGCTTCAGGCCTAGCTTTAATAAGGTCAATATTTATAGATTCTTTTATATTGTTAATAGATTTGAAAACAAATTTATCAACGTTTTGTTTAGAATTTTGTATTTTTTCTAATTCACTAAAGTCCCTTCTTAATATTTTAGCAACTTTTAATAATGCAGACGACATTACACGAATATTAGAAGATTGAATCATTTAATTTTTAGCTTTTTCAACATACGAAAAATTAGTTGTAGAAATAACTATTCGTGTACCATTTTCAATGTGAGGTGGCACCATTATTTTAAAACCATTAGATAAAATTGCTGGCTTAAAAGATGATGCTGCTGTTTGGCCTTTTATTACTGCCTCAGTATCAGTTACTTCTTCAATAATATGCTCAGGTAATTTTAAAGATACTGGATTGTTTTCTATAAACTCTATAGAAACTACCATATTATCTTGAAGAAAAATATTCAGTTCGCTAATAATACTTTTATCTAAGCTAATCTGTTCATATGTATTAGTATCCATAAAATGGAATGTATCTCCATCATTGTAAGAATACTGATAGGTTTTAGTTTCTACATATAACCTTTCTACTACTTCACTAGATCGAAATCTTTCATTAAGTTTAGAGGAATCTTTTAAATTTTTTAATTCTACTTGAGCAAACGCTCCTCCTTTTCCAGGCTTAACAGATTGCGTTGATATAACCTTCCACATTCCCCCTTTGTGACTTATAATCATACCTGCTTTTAAGTTATTACCATTTACCTTCATTTTTATTCCTAATTTGTATTATTAGTTTTTTGTTAAAAATTGTCTAATACATTTTTTATGCTTTTTATTTCAATCTGGGGTGTTTTTTTTGTGTTCCAAATAGATGAACAAAAAGCTAAAAAATCAGGTCTAAAATAAATTAGTTTCTTTATATTAAATTTATTTAAACCGCCAATGCCAACTATTGGTATATTTATATTTCTTCTTATATTTTTAAAGTCTGATAACACTATTTTAGTAGTATTTTTCTTAGTTTCAGTTTTAAAGAATGCTCCAAAAGCAACATAGTTTGCTCCTAAATTTTGTGATTTTATAGATAAACTTTTATTATTGTAACAACTACTTCCAATAACTTTAAGGTTACCAAGAATATTTCTTGCATTTTTAATACTGCCATCTTCTTTACCAAGATGAACACCATCGACATCTAGTATCCTAGCTATATCAACCCTATCATTTAAAATAAAAGTGACTTTTTTTTTTTTACAAATTTTATACAATAAAGAGGCTATTATTATTAAATCCGAGTCTTTGTAATTTTTTAACCTTAACTGAAAAACATTTACTATTTGAGTTTCTAAAACCTTTGATAGAATACTAGGAAAAGTTTTAATATCTACTCTAGCAGGAGAAATTAAATAAATTAAAGGTTTACTAGAATGTTCTTTATAAAATGTATTATACAATTTTTAATTTTTATATATTTCAATTATTTTATTTAAAAGATTTAAAGCTTTTTGTTTAGGCCTCTGAAAAGAATTTCTTCCTATAATAGAACCATTACCTCCTCCATCTTTAATTTGTTTTATTTCCGTCAGAATTTCGTCATCTCCCTTGGCATTTCCACCTGAAAAAACTACAATTCTTTTAGAGTTGAAAGCACACTTTTTAATATGTTTTATTCTCTCAGATAAAGAATTTAAGTTAATTAAAGCACTGTAGTTTTCTTTCAAACTATTTTCTGAGATTGAAGAAGTAGGCGGTTTTACTTTTATAATATGTGCACCTAATAAAGCTGCAATATGAGCTGCATAACTTATAGTATCAATACTAGTTTCTGATTCTTTGCTTATCTCAGGCCCCCTTGGATACGACCATAAAACTGAAGGTAACCCATATTCTGCTGCCTCTAGGGATATCTCTTTAAACTCTTCTATCATTTCGTACTGATGATCTGAACCTGGATAAATAGTAAAACCTACAGCTGTACAACCAAGTCTCAAAGCTTCTTTTACTGTGCCGTTTTTAGATTGATTTTTAATACCTATTAGTGAATTAGAGCTATTAATTTTTAAAATTGTTGGTATTTGTCCAGCAAAAGTTTCAGCTCCTGCTTCTAGAAAACCAAAAGGAGCTGCATATGCACTTAACCCTGCTTCTATTGCTAAATTATAATGATATGATGGATCATAAGCATCAGAGTTTTTCATAAAAGACTTGTCAGGCCCATGTTCATGACCCTGATCTACAGGAAGAATTAATAATCTACCAGTTCCCCCTAGCTTTCCATTCATGAGAATTTTTACTAAGTTAGACTTTATACCGGCATTTGTATTCTCATAGTTTCTTAGTATTTGTTTAATGTTATCAGTATAAACCATTTTAACTCCTATTAATTTTCTAAAAATAATAAACCTGGTAATTTCTTACCTTCTAACCATTCTACTAATGCTCCTCCAGCTATTGAAACATATGAAAAACCTCCACTTAATTCAGCATTATTTAAAGCTGCCACCGTATCTCCTCCTCCTACTACTGAAGTAACTATTTTTCCTTTTGTTAATATAGCAATTGTTCTACCAATTATATTAGTTGAATTATCAAAAGGAGAAGTTTCATAAACCCCTAAAGGACCATTCCAAAAAATAGTTTTACACATTGAAGCAGTATTACAAATCTCTTCGATAGTTTTTTCTCCTACATCGAAAATAGCTAAATCATTTCTCATTTTTGAAATATCAATATTTTCTGCTTCTTCACTATCATTTAAATTTTTACTGACGACCACTTCTTTAGGTAATATTATCGTACAATTATTTTCTTTAGCTTTTTTTAAGACATTTTTAACTACATCCAATTTATCTTTTTCTACTAAAGATCTGCCTATATTATAATCTCTCTCTAGTAAAAATGTATTAGCCATCGCTCCTCCAATTACTAAATAATCTACTTTCTTAACAAGGTTGGACAAAAGGTTTATTTTTGTGGATATTTTAGACCCTCCTATAATTGCCATTACAGGCTTATCAATATTTTCATTAATTTTATTTAACATGGTCAATTCAAGTTCTAGTGACCTTCCTAAATAACTAGGCAACAAATTTGACAAGGAATAAGTTGAAATATGCTTTCTATGAGAAACTGAAAAAGCATCATTTACATAATAGTCACCTATTTTAGCTAGTTCTCTAGCAAATTTCTGATTGTTCTCTTCTTCTTCAGGATAAAATCTAATATTTTCCATAAGTGTAATTGAACCTAATTGTTTATCTTTCAAAACACTATCAATTACTTCTGGCCTGCAATAAGGTAATACAGTAATTTCTTTGATATTCATAACTTTAACAAATGCATCAGAAATATTATTTAAAGAAAGTCTCTCAATCTCTTTACCTTTTGGTCTACCTAAATGAGAAATAACTAAAATTTTTGCTTTTTTGTTTATTAACTCATCAATAGTAGCTTTATGCCTTTTGATCTTAGTAATATCTGTAACTTTACCATAATTGTCTAAAGGAACATTAAGATCACATCTTAAAATTACAGTTTTACCCTCTAATTCTAAGTTATCTAATGTTTTAAGCTTCATAATAATTGCTCAAGACTTTTACACACATCAACCATTCTATTAGAAAAACCCCATTCATTATCATACCATGATAAAATTCTACCAAAATTTTCTCCAGTTGTTTGCGTTTGTGTTGAATCAAAAATAGAGCTAGCTGGATTATGATTAAAATCTATTGATACTAATGGCAATTCATTAAATTGAACGATATCTTTGAATGAGTTTAAACATGCCTCTTTAATCTTCGCATTAATAGTAGCTACATTGATAGTCTTTTTAGTATTGAAAGTAAAGTCAATCATCGATACATTAGGTGTAGGTATTCTAATTGCTGTACCATCAAGCTTTCCTGAAAGTTCTGGTAAAACCAAGCCTACTGCCTTTGCTGCGCCTGTAGAGGTAGGAATCATAGAAGAACTAGCAGTTCTTGCTCTTCTTAAATCACCATGAAGTCCGTCTAAAATGCGTTGGTCAGAAGTAAAAGAATGAACAGTTGTCATAAATCCTGCTTCTATCTCAAAATTATCATTAATAATTTTAGCTACTGGTGCTAAACAATTTGTAGTACACGAAGCATTTGATATTATTTCATGCTTCTTTTGTAATAGTTTATCATTAACACCATATACCACTGTGATATCTGCATTGCTTGCAGGCGCAGATATCAAAACCTTTTTGACACTACCTTTAAGATGTTTTTTAGCATCTTCAGCTTTTGTAAAAATACCCGTACATTCTAAAACAATATCAATGCCATAATCTTCCCAAGGAATTTCATTTGGAGACCTTTTGTTGTAAAATTTGATTTCTTGATCACCTATATTTGCAATGTTATCTGTGAAACTAGTCTCAAAAGGAAGCATTCCATGTACAGTATCATATTTCATCAAATGAATATTTTGTTCTAAACTTCCTAAGTCATTAATCGCTAAAACTTTTAAATCAGTTTCATTTTTTTCTAAAAGTGCTCTTAAAACTAATCTACCTATTCTTCCAAAACCATTAATACCTATTTTTAACAATTTCTTTCTCCTATTAAATATTTAAAACTTTGGTTACTTCTCTTAAAACTCTGTCTACCGTAATTTGAAAATGCTCGTAAACATCTTTACCAGGTCCAGATAAACCAAAACTGTTTAATCCAATAAAAACATCATCTGAATTCATGTACTGCGCCCAGGATTGCATAGTCCCTGCCTCAATAAAAATATTTTTTTTATCATTGAAAATTATTTTTTTATATTCCATATTATTTTCGTTAAATAATTCCATACATGGCATAGATATAACTCTAGCCTTAACATTTTTTTCGCTTAATTTTTCAGATGCCTCTACAGCAATTTCAACTTCTGAACCACTAGCTATAATATTTAGATCAGGAGTTTCAAAGTCTATAATTATGTAGGCTCCATTATTAGAGTAATTTTCTTCTCTTTTAAACTTTTCATCTCTGAGAAGTTTTAGGTTTTGTCTTGATAATGCTAGTACAGAAGGACCATCTATATTGGCAAGTGCTAAAGCCCAGCATTCAGCAGTCTCTATTGAATCACAGGGCCTAAAAACTTTTAAATTAGGAATATCTCTTAATGAAGATAAATGTTCAATAGGCTGATGAGTAGGTCCATCTTCTCCTAAACCAATAGAGTCATGTGTAAATACATATATAACTCTTTTCCTCATTAATGCCGAAAGTCTTATAGAAGGCCTACAATAATCACTAAAAACTAAAAAGGTTCCTCCATATGGAATAAAGAAACCATGTAAGGCTATACCGTTCATAGCAGCTGCCATACAATGCTCTCTAACTCCCCAATGAATATAGTTACCTTTAAAGTCAGTTTTTGTAATTTTATGCATACTCTTAACAAAGGTGTTATTGGACCCTGTTAAGTCTGCTGAACCACCTAATAAATTTAAGTTATATTTATTCATAAACTCTAAAACAATTTCACTAGACTTTCTTGTTGCAATATTTTCTTTGTATTTTAAGAAATAATTTATACTTTCTTTTTTTCCTCTATCAATATTTTTTAATAATTCATCATTGACTTTTTTTATAGAATTTAATGTTAAAGAGTTTTGTTGTTTCCAATCTTTAGATAATTCAATATTTCTTTTTCCAATTTCTTCCCAATCTTTTTTTACTTGTTCTGGTATTATAAATTTATCGAAATTCCATTTCATATTTTTTTTAGCCATTTGTATTTCTTCTTCTCCGAGCGGAGCTCCATGACTACCAGCGGTATTTTGTTTATTTGGTGCCCCATATCCAATTAATGTTTTACAAGAGATCAAAGAAGGCTTGGGGTCAAGTTTAGCATTTTTTAAAGCATCATCTATTTCTTGTAAATTGTAACCATCAATACTAACAGTATGCCATCCTAATGAATTAAATCTGTCTAGAGTATTATCAGACATAGTTAAAGAAGTGGGCCCATCAATTGAAATGTTATTATCATCATAAATTAATACTAAATTTGATAAATTTAAATGCCCAGCCAGTGAAGCAAATTCATGACTAATACCTTCCATAAGACAACCATCACCTGCTAAAATGTAAGTAAAATGGTTAAAGACATCTTTTCCATATCTCTGTCTCATAATTTTCTCAGATATAGCCATACCAAGGCCATTTCCTAACCCTTGTCCTAGAGGTCCCGTAGTAGTTTCTATTCCAGGTAACTCTCCAAACTCAGGGTGTCCTGCAGCCGGAGAATTTACTTTTCTAAAACTCTTGATATGATCCATTGATATTTTAGGATATCCTAAAAGGTATAACAGTGAATACATCAACATGGAGCCGTGCCCTGCCGATAGAATAAAACGATCTCTATCTTCCCACTCAGGACTATTTGGGTTAAATTTTAAATGTTTAGCAAAAAGTATAGTTACAACTTCAGCAATACCCATAGGCATTCCAGGGTGACCTGAGTTAGCGTTTTGAACAGCATCAGCAGACAAAAACCTTATAGCATTTGCCATTGCTAAATATTTTTTTTTTTCTTCTTCAGTTAAATACATATTAATCCAAAATTAGAATAACTATGATAATTTCTTAAATAAAAAGCAAAAG
>CACMKJ010000034.1 GCA_902614225.1 Rhodospirillaceae bacterium | reverse complement strand
TTTATAGAAAAAAAAGTCTACAATAAAAAAAAAAACACAAGGCTTGATTTACAAAAAGTAAAATTAAAAAAATTAAACATGCAGCAGGATGCAGTTTATAATAAAATATTAGAAAAAATTAATAAAAAAAAATACAAACCAATATTTTTAGATGGAGTCACAGGCAGCGGAAAAACCGAAGTTTATTTTAAATTAATAAAACATTTTCTAGTTAACAAAAAACAAGTCTTAGTATTAATCCCGGAAATTGCTTTAAGCAAGCAATGGATTTCTAGGTTTTATAATACCTTTAAATTTTTTCCTTTAGTATGGAATTCAAAAGTTAATCAATCAAAAAAGAAAAAAATATGGCAAAATATAATTGAAGGAGAAATCAATGTAGTAGTTGGAGCTAGGTCAGCAATATTTTTACCTTTTAGTAAACTTGGTATTACAATTATAGATGAAGAGAATGATATTTCTTATAAGCAAGAAGAAAATCCAATTTATAATGCTAGAGACATGGCAGTTGTTAAATCTAAAATCAATTTGTCTGATATAGTTTTAGTGTCAGCAACTCCATCTTTGGAAACATATAACAACTCTAAAAGTAAAAAATACGATTATTTTAAATTGACAGATAGATTTGGTAGTGCAAAGAACCCCAAAGTGTTTTTAATAGATATGAAATTAGAAAAAAAAAGATTAATTTCTAAACAGACAATAAACATATTAAAGGAGAAGATAAATAAAGGTAAGCAAATACTAATTTTAATTAATAAAAGAGGATATGCTCCTATTACAATTTGCTCTAATTGTGGAAACAGGGAAAAATGTAAAAAATGTGATATTAATTTAGTATATCATAAAAAAAATAATAAACTTATTTGTCATCACTGTGGATACTCAATGGACTCAAAAAGTTTATGTATTAATTGTGGTGAGTCTGATAAAAAAATACGTCTTGGTTATGGTATTGAGAAAGTAACAGAAGAAATTAAAAAAGCTTTTAATAATATAAATATAATTTCACTTTCATCAGACAGTATTGATTATCGTACTTTTCAAAGCGTACTTGAAGATATAGAAAACGCAAATACAAAAATAATTATTGGAACGCAAATAATCAGTAAAGGTTTTAATTTTTTAAATTTAAGTAGCATCTTTATTTTAGATTTTGACCTGTGGTTTTATAATACAGATATAAGAACTAACGAAAAGATTTTTCAATTGATACACCAAGTATCTGGTAGAACAAGCAGAAAATCAGAAACTGGTGAAGTTTTTATACAAACATATGATACGAATAATTCTTTATTAAAGCATATAGTTTCTGGCAATAGAGATAAATTTTATGAGAGTGAACTTTTTTTAAGACAAAAGACATTACTGCCTCCATATTGTAGATTAATTGCAATAATTTTATTAGGGAAAGATAAAAATTTTTTGAAAACGGTTTCTTATACACTTAAAAATAGACTTTCTAATTTTAATAATTTCACCTTACTAGGTCCTATACCTGCACCCATTGAATATATAAAAAATGAATATAGGTATAGAATGCTAATAAAGACGAATCATGCTTTTCGTGTACAAAAGTTATTTAAAATAATCAACTTAGGTAAAATATTGAAAAATAAAGCTAAAATTAAAATTGATATAGATCCTTTAAGTTTTTTTTAAATTAATAGCATTCTATATTGCAACAATTTGACTGGTATGTTAGAAAACCTTTATTAAAGTAAAATTTACATATGGAACAAAATACACCATTTAATACGGAAGTTTCTAGAAGATATAGTAAAGCTCTTTTCAAGGTAGTTAGTAAAGAGAATTCTGAGCAAGTAGTCTACGATGAAGTTAGTAATTTACTGGATCTTTTTAAATCTAATGATATTTTTGCTAAACTATTTTTGAGTCCATTACTAAGCTCAAAAAGTCAGTTAAAACTAGTAAATAACTTGTTTAGTGCTACTGATAGGAAAAAAATAAATGTTAGCAAAAATGTTTTAGCTTTTTTAAAGGTACTAGCAAAAAACGGTCGTTTAAAAATTCTTTTAGGTGCTTTATATAGTTTTCAAAACCTTGTAAAGTCTATGTATAAAGAAATTAACATAAATTTAACTACTGCTTTTCCTATGTCAGAGGATAATGTGGATAAAATAAAAAACATATTATTAAAAAAAACAGATAAAAAAATCAATATTATCAGCAATGTTGATAAAACCATTATTGGAGGTATAATATTGCAATCAGGATCAAGTCTAATAGATGTATCCATTAGAAATAAAATATTAAAACTTAATAATATTAAAAAAGGAGTTAATTAATGAATTTAAGTTCTTCAGAAATATCCTCTATATTAAAGGAACAAATAGAAAAATTTGATTTAGATGTCAAAACTGAGGAAATTGGTAAAGTTTTATCAGTTGGTGATGGTATAGCAAGGGTCTACGGTTTAGAGGAAGTTAGTGCTGGGGAAATGGTAGAATTTTCCGATAAAACACTAGGTATGGCACTTAACTTAGAAGAAGATAATGTGGGTGCAGTTATATTTGGAGATGATAGGAATATAAAAGAAGGAGACACCGTCAAAAGAACTGGGCGTATAGTAGATACTTTTGTTGGAAAAGAGTTGCTTGGTAGAGTAGTAGATGGTTTAGGAATAGAGATTGATGGGAAAAGTGCTATAAAAACTAAAGAAAGAAAAATGGTAGATGTTAGAGCACCTGGTATTATCCCTAGAGAATCAGTGTCTGAACCTATGCAAACAGGACTTAAGGCCATAGATGCATTGGTGCCAATAGGTAGAGGGCAAAGAGAACTAATTATTGGTGATCGTCAAACTGGTAAAACAGCTGTAGCTATTGATACTATTATAAATCAGAAAGAGAAGAATGAATCAAAAAATGATAAAGATAAGCTATTTTGTGTTTATGTATCAGTAGGGCAAAAGAGATCAACAGTAGCTCAAATTGTAAAAACACTAGAAGAACAAGGAGCCCTAGATTATACAGTAGTTGTAGCAGCTACAGCCTCAGATCCTGCCCCACTTCAATATTTAGCCCCATATACTGGATGTACTATAGGAGAGTGGTTTAGAGATAACGGCATGCATGCTCTAATCATATATGATGATTTATCAAAGCAAGCAGTTGCATATAGACAAATGTCGCTACTTTTAAGAAGACCACCAGGGAGGGAAGCTTACCCAGGAGATGTTTTTTATCTTCACTCAAGACTTCTGGAAAGGGCAGCTAAATTAAATAAAGAAAATGGTTCAGGTTCTCTTACGGCTTTACCAATTATTGAAACTCAAGCTGGAGATGTTTCAGCATATATTCCTACAAATGTAATATCTATTACTGATGGGCAGATTTTTTTAGAAACAGATTTATTTTATCAAGGAATTAGACCAGCGATTAATGTAGGATTATCTGTTAGTAGAGTAGGATCAGCAGCACAAGTAAAAGGAATGAAGCAGGTTGCTGGTTCTATTAAATTAGAATTGGCTCAATATAGAGAAATGGCAGCTTTTGCTCAGTTTGGATCTGATTTAGATGTCTCAACTCAAAAATTATTAAATAGGGGCGAGAGATTAACAGAATTATTAAAACAAGGACAGTATTCTCCTTTAGCAATAGAAGAACAAATAGTAATAATCTTTGCTGGAGTTAATGGTTATCTGGATGACCTTAGCGTCAGTGTAGTGGGAGATTTCGAAAAATTTTTACTAGCTGAGTTTAAAAAAAATCATAAAGAAGTATTCAAATTAATAAAGACTAAATTAGCTTTAGACGACACATTAACAAAAGATATAAAAAAAGCAATGGATACTATTAAAACTAATTTTTTAGCAGAGTTAAACAAGTAAATGCCTTCTTTAAAAGACTTAAGGAATAGAATTGATAGTGTTAAATCTACTAAGAAGATTACCCAAGCGATGAAAATGGTAGCTGCTTCAAAATTAAAAAAAGCCCAATCTTTAGCTGAAAAAGGAAGAAGTTATAGTTCTGGATTAGATAGTATAGTAAAAGGTTTAGTCAACTCTAGTGAAAATATTGAGCATCCATTGTTAGGTAACAATGAAAGCGATAAAATCTCATCTTTAATAATAGTAGTATCTTCTGATAGAGGCTTATGTGGGGGATTAAATTCTAATATAGTTAAAGCGGTAAAGAAGAAAATAGATGAAGTTAAAGGGGAAAAAAAATCAGCTTCTTTGGTATGTATAGGAAAGAAAGGCTATGATTTACTATCTGGTTTATACAAAAAAATGTTTAACTTTGAGGTCAAGAATATTAATATTGGTGAAATTGACTACAAATCTACAGAAGAAATAGGAAAAAGAATTCTAAATAGTTTCTATAAGAATGATTTTCAAGAATGTAGCCTGTTCTATAACCATTTCAATAGTGTTATTTCTCAAGAAGTTAAGATTGAAAAATTAATTCCTTACTCTAAATCAAGTGAAACAGATACAAAAAAACAAAATAATATTAATACTTATTTTGAATACGAACCCAATGAAGAAGAAGTTTTATCTAAAATTCTTCCAAAAAACTTTATTGTACAAATTTACAAGGCAATTTTAGAGTCAAGAGCTAGTGAGCAAGGAGCAAGGATGACTGCAATGGACAATGCAACAAGAAATGCAGGTGAAATGATAGATAATCTATCATTAAAGTACAATAGACAAAGACAAGCTATAATTACAAAAGAATTAATAGAAATAATATCTGGGGCAGAAGCTTTATAATAAATTGGAGAAATAGATGAGTAAAAACGTAGGAAAAATTAAACAAATAATAGGGCCAGTAGTAGACGTAGAATTTGAAAGCCAGTTACCACCTATACTCAATGCCTTACACGTAAAGTTAGATGGTAACAGAGTAGTTCTTGAGGTTGCACAGCATCTAGGAGAAAACACGCTAAGATCTATTGCTATGTCAGCTACAGAAGGCCTTAAAAGAGGAGAAGAGGTAACAGATACAGGAGCTCCAATACAAGTACCAGTCGGTCCCGAAACCTTAGGAAGAATAACAAATGTAGTAGGTGAACCAATTGATGAAATAGGAGAGATCAAAACAAAAAAAACATATCCGATTCACAGGCAAGCTCCTAAGTATATTGAACAATCAACTAATACAGAAATGTTAGTTACTGGAATTAAGGTTGTAGACCTTTTGGCACCTTACTCTAAGGGAGGTAAGATAGGTTTGTTTGGTGGAGCTGGAGTAGGTAAAACAGTTCTTATTATGGAACTTATTAATAACGTGGCAAAGGGCCACGGAGGATATTCTGTATTTGCAGGTGTTGGTGAAAGAACTAGAGAAGGAAATGATTTATATCATGAAATGATTGAGTCAGGGGTAATTAAACCTGGTAGCAAAGATTCTAAAGCAGCATTAGTATATGGTCAAATGAATGAACCTCCTGGAGCTAGATCAAGGGTTGCTCTATCAGGATTAACTATGGCAGAGTATTTTAGAGATGAGGAAGGCCAAGATGTTTTATTTTTTGTTGATAATATTTTTAGATTTACACAAGCTGGATCTGAAGTTTCAGCTTTACTAGGGAGGATTCCATCAGCTGTTGGATATCAACCTACATTAGCAACTGATATGGGTGCTTTACAAGAAAGAATAACCTCAACTAATAAAGGTTCCATTACTTCTGTTCAGGCTATTTATGTTCCTGCTGATGATTTAACTGATCCAGCTCCAGCAACATCTTTTAGTCATCTTGATGCTACAACAGTTTTGTCTAGACAAATAGCAGAGCTTGGTATTTACCCGGCTGTTGATCCATTAGACTCAACATCTAGAATACTTGACCCTAGAGTTTTGGGAGAGGAGCATTATAATGTTGCTAGGGAAGTTCAAAAAATATTACAAACCTATAAATCTTTACAGGATATTATTGCTATATTAGGAATGGATGAATTATCTGAAGAAGATAAATTAATTGTAGCTAGAGCAAGAAAAATTCAAAGATTTCTGTCGCAACCATTTCATGTTGCAGAAGTCTTTACTGGTTTTCCAGGAAAGTATGTTGAGATTTCAGATACAATTAAAGGATTTAAAGACTTATGTTCGGGAAAATATGACGATGTTCCTGAGGCTGCTTTTTATTTGGTAGGTACTATTGATGAAGCTCTAGAGAAAGCTAAAAAAATGGCCAAAGAGAGTGCTTAAATGAGCGAAGAGTTTTTGAAAACTCAAATTATTTCACCAGATAATAAAGTTTATGATGGTAACACTGAAATGGTCGTTTTACCTGGTGATGAAGGAGACTTTGCAGCTATGTATGAACATGCTCCTATCATAACTTTTTTAAGACCAGGAAAAGTAGAAGTATTTTCAAAAGAAGGAAAAGAAAATATTAGTTTTTTTGTAGCAGGAGGATTTGTGAAAATACAAAATAATAATTGTTTAGTTATGGTAGATTATATAAGGAAAACTTCAGATATTGATGTAAAAGAAAATGAAAAAAAGATTTCAGAATTACTTTCTAAACTTGAAAAAACAGAAAATCAGATTATTAGAGATAATTTGATTATGGATATTGACCTAATTAGATCTGAAAACCAAGCCTCAGAAAAAGTTAAAGGGTAATTAACTTAAATTCTTTTAGTACTTTTTGATAAATTTCTTTTTTGAAATTTACAATATTATCTAAAACATTTTGAGGATAAACCCATTTCCAGTTGTTAAATTCAGGCTTTTTATCATTTAGTAAATTGATCTCCTCATCTGTACCCTCAAAATTAAATAAAAACCATTTTTGTTTTTGTCCTAAAAACTTTCCACCCCATAGTCTAGTTTGTAAATTTTCTGGTAAATAATAATAATACCAGCCTTTACTTTGGTTTGTTATTTTTGCTGTTTTTACTCCTGTTTCTTCGTAAAGCTCTCTTTTTGCTGCTTTGTCTAGACTTTCGTTTATGGCAATATTTACTCCGCCTTGAGGCATTTGCCATGCACCTTTGTTATCAATTCTTTCTCCCATAAAGATTTTATTTTCTTGGTTAATTAATATAATGCCTACTCCTAATCTCCAGCCTTTTTCAAAGTCAGCAGAAAGACTCATTAAGATACCTTTTTAATATTTTCATAAACATTTATAGATCTTATTAACTCTATAGCTCTGTTTAATTGATAGTCATTAATAGTACTATCTTCTTCATCATTGCTACTATTTTTATTTCTTTCTTGCTTACTTTCACTGTCTAGAGCTCCTCTTAAATCTGCTTCTCTTCTAGAATTATTATTTTCTAAAATTTCTAATTTTGATTGAGGTACATAAATATCAGGACTAATTCCTTTCGCTTGTATTGAATTACCCGAAGGAGTAAAGTATCTGGCAGTAGTTAGCCTTACAGCACCTTTGCTTGTTACTGGTATTATAGTTTGCACAGAGCCTTTACCGAAAGTCTGTGTTCCCATTAATATTCCTCTTTTATGATCTTGTAGTGCTCCTGCTACTATCTCTGATGCTGAAGCAGAACCCCCATTTATTAAAACCACAATAGGAAGGCCATTTGTAATGTCACCTTTAGATGCATTGTATCTTTGTTCTCCTTTATTATCTCTCCCTCTTGTTGATACGATTTCTCCTCTTTCCAAAAATGCATTAGAAACTGATACCGCTTGATCAAGTAGCCCCCCAGGATTATTTCTTAAATCCAAAACTAAGCCTTTTAAATTATCTTTCATCTCTAAACTTAATTTATTATATTCTTTAACTAAGTTTTTAAATGTTTTTTGCGTAAAAGAAGTAATTCTTATATAAGCAACATCTTCCTCTTTTTTTGCTTTAATAGAAGTAACTTTGATTATTGCTCTTTTTAATTTTAAATCAAAAGCTTCTTGTCCCTCTCTAATTACTGTTATCTTAAGTTCAGTATTGATAGGACCCCTCATTTTATCAACAGCTTCTGATAAGGTTAGTCCCATTACAGCTTCTTCATTAATGTGAGAAATATAGTCCCCTGACTGTAGACCAGCTTTAGCTGCAGGAGTATCATCAATGGGAGAAACTACTTTAACTAAACCATTTTCCATAGTAACTTCAATACCTAATCCTCCAAATTCTCCTTTAGTTTGTATCTTCATTTCTGTAAAGCTATCAGCATTTAGATAACTTGAATGAGGATCTAAAGATTGTAACATTCCATTAATAGCAGCTTCTATTAAGTCTTTGTCTGATACCTTTTCGACATATTCATTTCGAACTCTTTCGTATACCTCACCAAATAAATTTAATTGTTTATACACATCGCTATCATCTGAAAAAAGTTTTGGTGAATTAGCTAAGTATATCAAAGTTAAAGTAGTTACAATTTTTGATATGTTAATAAGGTTCAACATTATTTTCCTCTTCTATTTTAGTTTAGCCCACTTACTAGGCCTTATTGTTTTTCCTTTAAATCTAAACTCCATATAAAGGTTATTATTATTATTAATATTAATATCGCCTAAAACCATGCCTTTTTCAAGCCAATCTCCTGTTTTGCAAAATATATTACTTAATCCTGACAAAATTAGATGATATCCATTACTTAAATCTAATATTATCATATTACCATACCCTTTAAAAAAATCAGCATATACTACTAAACTATTCATAGGAGCTATTAGTTTGGTATCATTGATTACAGATAAGTTTATCCCGTTATTAAGTTTTTCTTGATAAATTTTTTTAATACTGATTTTTTTTAAGGGCAATATATCTTGTAGCTTATTAAACTTAAAATCTCCAAATAATTTGGAATCTAAATTATCATTTTCAAAGTCTTCTATAAGCAATTTTATTTTATTAGCTTTTTCTTTAATTTTGTTTTTTTGTAATATATTTTTTTGCTTTTCTATTTCTGTTATAATATTTTCAGCAAACAAGCCTTCTAAA
>CACMKJ010000033.1 GCA_902614225.1 Rhodospirillaceae bacterium | reverse complement strand
TTTATAATGTTTTCGCAGAAGGTCATAATAATATTTGCTTGTACTATTTTGATCCACAATTATTTTTTGTTTTGAAACTTTCATCTTTTTTAAAATTTGATTAATTTCTAAAAAATTAACGAATCTTACTTTTTTTGAATAAAAATTAAGAATTCTTTTAGGTAAAACTGGGTCCTCTAAAAAAATATAAATATATTGTCTTGATATTAGTGAATATGCAAAAGTAATAGGTGTGTTAGGTAAATCCATTCCTCTGATATTAAATAACCAGGCAACTGACTCACTATTCTGTAAAAATATCCCATCTACATTTTTTTGTTTTAAAATAGCAAACAATTTATTTAGCTTATTAGTAAATGTCATACCACTGTATTTCTTCTTTAAGATAAAAATATCTTTAGTATTTTGAACTTTTAAACTTCTTATCCAAACATAATCTATTAAATTCTTTTTAAGTTTTAATATTTTGATTTGATATTTAATAGCAACTTCCTGGTAAGATAAATATAATTTCTGTGACATTGTTTTAGGGTCTAAGGCTAAATTTTTTGTTTTAAGTTTATTCAGTGAAATAAATTTTTCATAATTTAGTTCAAAAACATTAAAGATTTGAATTTTTAATCCCTTAGTTTCTATTTTAGATTGTATAGAATACCTTGAATCAACAAATAAAAACAGTTCATCTAATGTTATTAAAAGATACCCAGCTGAGCCAGTAAAACCAATTATCCATTTTAATCTTTCGAAACTTTTGGAGGTGTTCTCTAATAGATGTTCATCATCATGCGTTACCAAAAATGCTTCAATATTTTTCTGTCGCATTAATTTTCTTAGATTCAAAACTCTTTTAATATAAATATTCTCTTTAGACATCTTTTATTAAGTAATCTATTTTAACTTTTTTTGTGCTAGTTTTTTCAAACTTTACTTCTGCATTATCATTTTCAATATTAATTATTAACCCATAGCCAAATTTTTGATGAAAGACTCTATCACCTTTTAACATAGTATTTTTGTTTTCTGTGTAGGTGTTATTGTTTTCCAAAAAATTATTTTGATAATTTAGATTACCAAAATAATCAGTATTTGTATGACCATCAGATATTATATTATCAGAAGGTAACTCACTTAAAAACCTTGATGGTATTGAATAGAACCACTGACCATGTATTATCCTACTATTGGCATGTAATATCCAAACTCTTTTTTGTGCTCTTGTAATTCCTACATATGCTAGACGTCTTTCTTCTTCAAGGCCTTCATTTAATCTTTCTTCTAAGGCCCTTTTGTTAGGAAATATTTCTTCTTCCCATCCAGGTAAAAAGATATTTTCAAATTCTAATCCTTTTGAGGCATGAAAAGTTAGTATGTTTACAGAATTATTTTTATTATTTAATTCATTGTCCATAACTAACTGTATATGTTCAATAAATGATCTAATAGTATCAAATTCAGAAATAGCATTTATTAATTCTTTAAGGTTATCTAGTCTTGATTCTGCTTCTACTGATTTATCATTTTGCCACATTTCTGTATAGCCAGATTCATCTAGAATAGTTTCAGCTAATTCTGATGCATTAAGAGTTTTCTGATTTCTCCATTTTTCAATTAATTTTATAAAATTTGATAAATTATTATTAATTTTATTTGAAAAATAATTAATTTTCACTAATTCTCTAGTAGCTTGAATTAGAGATAGAGCTTTTTCTCGTCCAAAAACTTCTATACTTCTAATTGTTTTTTCTCCTATTCCTTTCTTGGGCACATTTATTATTCTTTCAAAAGCTAGATCATCATAGTCACTTGCTACTATTCTTAAAAATGCGAGGGCATCTCTGATCTCAAGTCTTTCATAAAACTTGGTACCTCCTATAATCTTGTAAGGCATGCCTATTTTAATAAATCTATCTTCAAAAGCTCTAGTTTGATAACTAGCCCTGACCAAAATAGCAAAACTTTCAAGTAAAACTCCTGATGATAAAAGTTCTTCAATTTTATCACTGATATAAGTCGCTTCTTCTTCATTGTTATTGACATTAATTATTTCAATTTTTTCTCCTGCATCATCATCTGTCCATAAATCTTTTCCCATTCTATTTTTATTATTAGAAATTAAAAAATTGGCTGCATTAAGAATATTTGCTTTTGATCTATAATTTTTTTCTAGCTTTATAACTTTAACTTTGTCGTACTCTTTTTCAAATTTAAATATATTTTTAACCTCTGCACCCCTCCAAGAATAGATAGATTGGTCGTCATCTCCTACAACACAAATATTTTGATTTTTATTAACAATATTTTGTAGCCATTGATATTGGCACAAATTAGTATCTTGGTATTCATCAACTAATACAAATTTGAACTTATTTTTATAATAGTTTTTAATATCTGGCTGAATATGAAACATGTTTAAATTTTGAAGTAGTAAGTCACCATAATCTGCAGCATTTAGTGTTTTTAATCTTTTTTGATAAGTTTCATATAAAATAGCACCTTTATTATTTGCAAAATCGCTACCATGTTGATCAATATTGTCAGGGTTTAACCCTTTATCTTTCCATCTTTGAATGACATAGCTTAAATTTTTTGCTGGCCATCTTTTATCATCAATATTATGAAAGGATAAAACTTGTTTGAGAAGCTTTAATTGGTCGTCAGTATCAATTATTGTAAACTGTTTTTTTAATCCTACTATTTCAGGGTTTTTTCTTAAAATTCTTGCTCCCATTGAGTGAAAAGTTCCTATCCACCAACCAGCTGTATTTATCCTTAAAATACTTTCCACTCTATTTTTCATTTCACTAGCTGCCTTATTTGTGAAAGTAACTGTTAATATTTCATAGGGGTTAGCATAATTTTCCCTAATAATTTTTGATAATTTAGTTGTTAGAACTCTTGTTTTACCAGTACCTGCACCTGCTAACACAATTAGCGGTCCATTATTGTGTAATACTGCTTCTTTTTGTTTAGGGTTAAGGGTAGCTATGATTTTTTCTATTATCTGACTTTCTTTTATTTAATATATCTAGACACAATTTATAGCTAAACTAAGAGTTTGTAAGAAAAATTGCCATTAAAGTCAAAATTATTGCTATAATTATTGTACCTTTTATGGATAAATCTATAAACTTTTTCCAAGTTTTTTTACGATCTTCTAAATATTTTTTTTCATCGTATGACATATTTATAACCTCTTGTTAAAAAATTTTTTATTTTTTCTTTTTATTTATTAATAAATTTAATTTATTATAGAAATGTTATAATGTATATGTTAGCAATAATAAATAGTGAAATTTAAAATAATTACGCTACTTAATAAATATATAGAAAAGGTTTTTATGTCACATATATTAAATAATACAAAAAAAGTTTCTTCCCTAGCTTTGTTGTTTATATCGCTATACCCTATATTATTTATTCAAAAACTAATTGCTTCGGAACCTCTTGGAATTGCTAAAGATTATGGTATAGATTTACAAAGCCCAGTTACTGAGGTAGCACATGACGTTTACAGTATGCATGCTTTTGTTACCATAATAATGGCTATTATTACCCTATTTGTATTAGGTTTGCTCATTTGGGTATGTTTTAAATATTCAGCTAAAAAGAACAAAAATCCTTCTACAACAGTACATAATACTTTTGTTGAGATTTTATGGACAGCCATACCCGTTTTAATCTTGGTAGTGATTGCAGTTCCTTCATTTAAACTATTATATAAACAAGATGTTATACCGGAACCTGATCTGACTATTAAAGCAATAGGATATCAGTGGTACTGGGGATATGAATATCCTGACAATGGTAATTTTACTTATGAAGCTTTTATGCTTCAAAGTGCAGATGAATTGGAAGAAGATAAACCTTTTAAAAGAATGTTAACTACTGATACTAAGGTAGTTGTTCCAGTCAATAAGATAGTAAGAATGCAAGTCACTGCAGCAGATGTACTTCACAGTTGGGCAATTCCCGCATTTGGTGTTAAAACAGATGCTGTTCCAGGAAGATTGAATGAGACTTGGTTTAAAGCTGAAAAGACAGGTATTTATTATGGTATGTGTTCAGAATTATGTGGTGTAAACCATCAATCCATGCCTATAGAAATACACGTTGTAACACAAAATGAATTTGATGTCTGGGTTGAAGAAGCTAAAACAAAATACGCTAGTAAGAATAGTAAGTTTGCTAATAAATAATTAAATTGGAGAAATAATATGGTAGCGACAGTAATTGAGCATGAACATGATCATGAAGTAACAGGTTGGAGAAGATGGGTTTTTTCAACTAATCACAAAGATATTGGGTCTATGTATTTAATTTTTGCAATAATTGCTGGCATAATAGGTGGTATTATGTCTTTGATAATGAGAACAGAACTATCTGCACCAGGTGATGGTATTTTAAATGGTGATTATCAAATGTATAATGTACTGACAACAGCGCATGGATTAATAATGATTTTCTTTATGATAATGCCAGCTATGATTGGTGGCTTTGGTAATTGGTTTGTTCCTATTATGATAGGAGCACCAGATATGGCATTTCCTAGAATGAACAATATTAGCTTTTGGTTATTAGTACCAGCTTTCATATTATTAATGGCTAGTCCTTTTGTGCAAGGTGGGGCTGGTACAGGGTGGACTATTTATCCTCCTCTCTCTAGTAATCTCGGACATTCTGGTCCTGCTGTTGATATGGCTATACTTAGCTTGCACTTGGCTGGAGCCTCTTCAATTTTAGGAGCAATAAACTTTATTACTACTATTTTTAATATGAGAACTCCTGAAATGACTTTACACAGAATGCCTCTTTTTGTGTGGTCTATTTTAGTTACAGTTTTCTTGTTAGTATTATCATTACCTGTATTAGCAGGTGCGATAACAATGTTACTAACTGATCGTAATTTCGGCACTGCATTTTTCGCTCCTGAAGGCGGAGGAGATCCTATTTTATTTCAGCATTTATTTTGGTTTTTTGGGCATCCAGAGGTTTATATTTTGATTTTACCAGCTTTTGGGATCATTAGTCACGTAGTTTCAACTTTTTCAAGGAAGCCAGTATTTGGTTACTTAGGAATGGCTTACGCAATGGTAGCAATTGGAGTAGTGGGTTTTGTAGTGTGGGCACATCACATGTACACTGTAGGATTAGATGTAGACACAAAAGCTTATTTTACGGCTGCTACGATGGTTATTGCAGTTCCAACAGGTATTAAAATATTCAGCTGGATTGCAACTATGTGGGGAGGATCAATAAGGTTCACTACCCCTATGTTATTCGCAATAGGTTTTATTTTCCTTTTTACACTTGGTGGAGTCACTGGTGTAGTGTTAGCTAATGCTGGTATTGATACAGTATTACATGACACTTATTATGTTGTTGCCCACTTTCATTATGTACTTTCACTAGGAGCAGTATTTGCTTTATTTTCTGGTTTCTATTATTGGTTTGGTAAAATTTCAGGGAGACAGTACTCAGAGTGGATGGGTAAAGTACACTTCTGGTTAATGTTTATTGGTGTTAATCTTACTTTTTTTCCCATGCATTTTTTAGGATTACAAGGAATGCCTAGAAGATATGCCGATTATCCAGATGCATATGCAGGATGGAACGCAATCGCGACTTATGGTTCATATATTTCAGGTTTGGCTGTGATTTGGTTTGTAATTATTCTTTTTAGAACTTTGTACTTTGGTAAAAAATGTCCTGATAATCCTTGGGGAGGAGAACCCGATACCCTAGAATGGAAAACAAGTTCACCTCCACCATTTCATACTTATGATACTTTACCAAAAATAGGTAAAAAGAGTGAGAAGGCGGGTCATTAAAATTTTTTTAAGTTAATGTCTGAATACACATTAAATAAAAAGGCTGGCTCAGAATTTGAGTCAGCCCATAACTACTTTATGCTTCTCAAGCCTAGAGTTATGTCTTTAGCTATATTCACAGCTTTAGTAGGACAGATTTTGGCATCACATCAAAGTTTTAAAAATCCTATGCTTACATTTATTTCATTATTCAGTATAGCGTTAGGTGCCGGTGCGGCAGGGTGTATAAATATGTGGTATGAAAGGGACATTGATGCTTTAATGCAAAGAACTAAAAATAGACCCATACCAAAAGGAATGGTTAAATCATCAGAAGCACTTTCTTTGGGCATCGTTTTGTCAATTATATCTACTATGTTATTAATATTGGCTTCTAATATTTATGCTGGTTTTTTATTAGTTTGTTCTATATTGTTTTACATCATTGTTTATACTATTTGGTTAAAGAGAAAAACCTATCAAAATATAGTTATTGGAGGTGCTGCAGGAGCGTTACCCCCACTAATAGGTTGGGTATCTGTTTCTGATAGTTTTAATTTTTTTCCTATAATTTTGTTTTTAATTATATTTATATGGACTCCTCCGCATTTTTGGGCACTATCACTTTATGTAAACAAAGACTATAAAAAAGCAAATATTCCAATGCTTCCAGTAATACATGGAAAGAAGCAAACCATTAGGAGTATTATAAAATATTCATTTGGTCTGTATTTAGTTTCCTTGTTACCCTATTTTTTAAAATTTTCAGGTTTAGTTTATTTTTTTTCAGCCGTTATTTTAGGGGCTTTATTTATATATTTTTCTCTTAATTTAAATGAAAAATCTGATAAAAAGGCAAAAAATTTATTTAAGTATTCAATAGTTTATCTTTTTTTACTATATCTAATACTAGTAGTAGATAGTTTTTTTTTAATAGGAAGTTTGTAAAATGAAAAAAAAACACATGATAGCAATACTTGTTACACTACTAGTATTACTAATTTATTTAATAACTATTTTAAAAATGTCTGAATAGTATGAAAAATAACGTTAAAATAGCATCTCTAGTATTTTGTTTTTTCACTTGCATGTTTCTTCTAGCTTTTGCTTCAGTTCCTCTTTATAATTTATTTTGTAAAGTTACAGGCTATGGAGGAACACCTCAAGTTTCAGAAATACCATCCTCATATATTAGTGATAAAAAAATAAAAGTTAGATTTAATGCTGATGTTTCTAATAAACTTAAATTATATTTTCAGCCTGTAGATAGAGAAATTATTACTAAAATAGGAAAAAGCAATACTGTTAATTATGAAGTAATAAATAATACTGGTAAGGATATACTTATTACATCCACCTATAATGTAACTCCTCAAAAAGCAGGACTTTACTTTAATAAATTAGATTGCTTTTGCTATGAAGAAAGAAAAGTTTTAGCAGGTCAAAAAATAGTTTTACCAGTAACTTTTTTTATTAGTCCTGAGATTACTGATGATCCTAATACTAGTGAATTGAAATCTCTGACTCTTAGTTATACTTTTTTTAATGTAAACAACATTAATGTTAGCAATTTGTATTAAATATATTATACTATTTAAAAGGGAGAAGAAATGTCTAAATCAAAACAAGCACATCCATATCATTTAGTTGAACCGAGCCCTTGGCCTCTAGCCGGCGCTATATCCGGATTAGTAATAGCCGTAGGCGCAATTATGTTTATGCATAAGATTAATTTTGGCACATGGGTATTTGGATTAGGAGGTTTTTTAGTAATAGCGACAATGTTCGGGTGGTGGAGAGATATTATAAGAGAGGCACAACATGAAGGAGCGCATAACCCAATTGTAGTAATAGGATTAAGATACGGTATGGCACTGTTTATTGCTTCAGAAGTAATGTTTTTTGTAGCTTGGTTTTGGGCATTTTTTGATGCGAGTATATTTGCTAATGAAGCCATTCAGTATAGTAGAGTAACTTTTACTGGAGGAGAATGGCCTCCTCAAGGAGTTGAGGTATTTGATCCTTTTCATTTGCCTTTATTAAATACAGTGATACTTCTTACATCTGGAACAACCTGTACCTGGGCTCACCACGCATTAATAGAAGGTAATCGTAGAAGTATGATATGGGGCCTCACAGCGACTATAGCATTAGGTATTTTGTTTAGTTTTGTCCAGGCATATGAATATAGTCATGCTAAGTTTGCATTTGGTGATGGAATTTATAGTTCAACTTTTTTTATGGCTACAGGTTTTCATGGTTTTCATGTTCTAGTAGGAACAATATTTTTGATTGTAGTATTGTTTAGAGCTCTTGCAGGTCACTTTAAACCAGATCATCATTTTGGTTTTGAGGCAGCTGCATGGTATTGGCATTTCGTAGATGTTGTCTGGTTGTTTTTATTTTTCTCCATTTATTGGTGGGGAGGTAGTTAATTTTATCAATAATTTTAGGTATTTAAACAAATGCCCTAATTGCAAGCAAGGCACAGTTTTTGATGGGTTAATAAAGTTAAAAGATTACTGTTATAACTGTAATGTAAAACTAAATTCAGATCAAATAGGAGATGGTGCTTCTTGGATTACGACAACCCTAGTATGTTTTATAATTATACCTCTTTTGTTTTTTTATGAAATTAATATCGGTATCAGTTTAAAAATATACTTATTAGTGGTTTTCCCAAGCTTAGTCATAGTTAGTATCATACTTTTAAGAATATTAAGGTATTTTTTATTAAAGAAATATTATGATGTAATATGAAAAGAAATTTTCCTTTAGCTTTGTATTTGTCATTTTCTGTAAGTATTTTTCTATTATTGGTTTTAGGTACCTGGCAACTAAATAAAAACTTTGTCGTTAATAAAAATAATAAAAATTTTAAAAATAGAAATCAGGAAAATGCATTAATATTATTTTCTTTACCAGATAAAATAGAAGATTTAACGTATGTCAAATTTAGTAAAGTAAATCTAACAAATAACTTTCTATATCTTGAACCTAGAACTTTTAAAGGACAAGTTGGTTATCATAAAATAAGCGTAATTCAAATTGATGGAAAATATTTATTAATGAATGAAGGCTTCATAACAGCTAAGGAATTTATTTATAACAATATTAAAAAAAAATATGAAATTGAAGGATATATTATAACAATTCCTGAACCAAAGTTTTTCGAATTAAAAAATGATATAAAAAATAAGGTTTGGTATACTTTAAATTTAGAAGATTTTGAAAAAGAATTTGATTTAAAACTATCTAAATATATATTATATCAGCAGAGAGATAAGAAAGATAATAAATTTAAGTCTGTAGTACCAAATTTAGTATCAAATGTGAATCATCTGAATTATGCTCTAACTTGGTATTTGTTAAGTATTGCATTATTTGTTGTCTTCTTTTTATTTTATATGAAAAACCATAAAAAATATGAATAATAAAGAAAATCTAATATCCATAAGAATAATAGGCTTAATTCTGTTACTTTCTATATTTTTACAAATTATTTTAGGAGCATGGGTAAGGTTAACTGGTTCTGGAATGTCATGCCCAGATTGGCCATTATGCTATGGCTATATATTTCCTACACCAAATAAAATAGTAAATATCCCAAATATAGAATATAGCTATTTCCAAATATTTTTGGAGTGGATTCACAGAGCTAATGCAGCTCTAGTGATAGGACCTATATGTTTGATATTTTCTATATATCTAATTATAAAAAAAAATTTAAATCATTTTTTAAAAAAATATGCTTATTTATTAATAATTTTAATACTTATTCAGGGCGGACTAGGAGGACTTACAGTATTCAAGTC
>CACMKJ010000032.1 GCA_902614225.1 Rhodospirillaceae bacterium | reverse complement strand
ATAATCATATAATAAAAATTAAGTTAATGAATTCACGAATTAAAAAAAAGAACGTAGGTATTTTTATATTTGACTCAGTGGAAGTTTTAGATTTTGCAGGGCCATATGAGGTATTTTCTAGCACCAGGCTTACAAATAAAAGTAATGCTTCAATTCATAAACTTTCCTGTCCTTTTAATGTTTTTACTTTTACAGAAAAAAAAAAGTTTATTACCTGCACTGGAGGTCTTTCAGTAAAAGGTGACTTTACCTTAAATAATTGTCCAAAATTAGACTTATTAATAGTCCCAGGAGGTATAGGAACTAGAATATTGCTAAAAAATAATAATATTTTGAACTGGTTAGTAACTAACAAAAATATAAATATAATTGCGTCAGTTTGTACTGGATCTCTTATTTTAGCGAAAGCCGGGTTATTGCATAATAAGAAAGCAACTAGCCACTGGGGAGCATTAGAATTATTAAAAAAGTTAAGCCCAAGCACACAAATATTAACAAATAAAAAGTTTGTATTTGACACATATTACACATCTGCAGGTGTGTCTTCAGGAATAAATATGTCACTACATATTATTGAAAAACTATTAGGAAAAAAAATAGCACAGAATACTGCTAAATATATAGAATACGATTATTAAATATTTTTTTGTTCTAAACTTTCATTTTGTCCTTGTTGAAGCAAGTTATCATGAAACCACTTGGAACAACTTAATATAGAACCATTAGTAGAGAACTCACAAGCCATATATAAATTTTGTTTTTTTTGAATAAATTCTGCAAAGGCTCCTTCAGAATTGTAATAAGCACTAAATGAATTAATTTCTTTTTTTGTATTGGGATATAAAAAATATTACTACTAAAATGCTAAAAAAATTAAATATTAAAACATAAAAAATATTATTCATGTTTTGAAATTACAATAAATCTGTTAAACTTTAATTATTTATGCGCTATATCATCAACTTTCAGGTTAAAATAAGAGGTAGTGGAGTCTCTGATGAAACCATTAGATCTTCTTATACTATTTCAGAGAAAGATAGTGAAGAATACAACTTACTAAATATTAATAAAGTGGAAGATTGGTTTAATGAATATTTTAAACAAACTCCATTAGATCATTTCATAGATACTGCAAAAATTTTAAAGAAAACACATTTTGAAATGAAAATAGGGAGAATAACTAACGCAACCTCTGGGGAATACAAAACTTTTTAGGAGAAATTATGAATGAAAATAAAACTATAGAATATGAAATTATAGATAATATAGGAATTATAAAAGGCATGAACCCGCCTGTTAATGCATTATCTCATTCAGTAAGATTAGGATTAATAAACAGTCTAATGGAATTAAATAATAATCAAAAAGTAGAAGGTATTGTTTTGATTGGCGATGGTAGAACATTTTTTGCGGGAGCCGATATTTCTGAATTTGGAAAACCTATGCAACAACCCGATCTCAATAGCGTTATAAAAACCTTTGAGGATTCTAAAAAACCTATTGTAGCCGCATTGCACGGCACTCCCCTTGGAGGTGGTTTAGAGTTGGCGATGGGATGCAACTATAGAGTAGCTATATCTTCAACTAAACTAGGATTACCTGAAGTAAAGTTGGGCATTATCCCCGGAGCAGGCGGAACTCAAAGACTGCCAAGATTAGCAGGTGTGGAAAAAGCGTTATCTATGATAACATCAGGTATTCCTGTTAGTGCTAGCGATGCTCTTAAATCAGGTATAATTGAGGAAGTCTTTGAAGATGCTCTAGTTGCCAATGCTATTAGCTTTATAAAAAGTAAATTACAAGATGAAAGTCACCCTGTAGCAAGTAAGCTTAAAGATAAAATTTCTAATATTGATAGTGATATTTTCGAAGAGTTTTCAAAGAAGATAAAAAATAAATTAAGAGGAAGAAATTCTCCTTTATGTGCTATCGAAGCAGTTAAGGCTGCAACCGAGCTTGATTTTTCTCAAGGACTAGAAAAAGAAAGAGAATTATTTAAATTATGTCATGACTCTAATGAAAGCTCTTCCTTAATCCATATGTTCTTTTCAGAAAGACAAGCCTTAAAAATACCAGATGTGCCTAAAGAAACAAAAATTTTACCAATTAATTCAGCTGCAGTAATAGGTTGTGGTACTATGGGCGGAGGCATAGCAATGAATTTTGCTAATATAGGAATTCCTGTAACTGTAATTGAAAATAGCCAAGACTCTCTTGATAAAGGAATGAAAATAATAGAAAAAAATTATTCTAATACAGTAGCTAAAGGAAGAATAAGTGAAGATGATTTTAAAAATAAAATGTCTTTAATAAAAGGAGCTACTAGCCTAGATAGTATTTCTTCCGCTGATGTTGTTATAGAAGCAGTATTTGAAGAAATGAAACTCAAAAAAGAGATGTTTGAAAGAATCGATAAAATAGCGAAAAAGAATTGTATATTAGCAACTAATACTTCTACTTTAGATATTGATCAAATAGCAGAGTCTACGACTAGACCAGAATACGTTATTGGTACTCATTTTTTTAGTCCTGCTAATGTTATGAAACTTTTAGAAATAGTTAGAGGTAAACATACTAGTAAAGAAGTAATAGCTAGTACTATGAAACTTGCAAAAACTATAAAAAAAGTACCGGTTCTAGCAGGAAATTGTGACGGTTTTATTGGAAATAGAATGTTTCATGAATATGTAAGACAAGCTCATGCATTAGCTGAAGAAGGTGCTAAAGTTGCTGACATAGACCGTGTTATTTATGATTTTGGATGGGCAATGGGACCATTTGCGGTAAATGATTTAGCGGGAAATGATGTTGGATGGAGAATTAGACAAAGACATAAGCAAGAAGGAAAATATGACAACCTCAGATATACTTCAACTGTAGCAGATCAGTTATGTGAATTAGGCAGATATGGGCAAAAAACTAACAGAGGTTTTTATATTTATGATCCACAAACAAGAAAAAAACAGATAGATCCTGAAGTTGATATGATGTTTGAAAAAGTAGCTAAAGAAAAGGGTATACAAAGAAGAGAAATTGATGACAATGAAATCCTACACAGATTAAGTTGGGCCTTATTGAATACAGGTTGTATGATACTAGAAGAAGGTTTTGCTCTTAGAGCATCAGATATTGATGTTACCTATGCTTATGGTTATGGTTATCCTCATTGGAGAGGAGGCCCAATGAGATATGCTCAGGATTATGGATTAAAAAAAGTATTAGAGGATATTGAAAGGTTTAGGCAAAAAAATTCTGATATGTGGCCAAAGTGTAACTACCTTGAAGAATTAGCTAAAAATAATAAAACATTTAATTAGGAGGTTTAAATGAATGAAGCAGTAATAGTATCAACAGCAAGAACACCAATAGGAAAAGCCTATAAAGGAGCTTTTAATAACACACATGGAGCAACCTTGGCAGGACATGCTGTCAAGAAAGCTATAGAAGTTTCTGGTGTTGACCCTTCAACAGTTGAAGACTGTCTAATGGGGTGTGCTATGCCAGAAGGAGCAACTGGCGGCAATATTGCCAGACAAATAGCTATAAGGGGTGGTTTACCGGTTACAACAGCAGGGGCTACTATTAATAGGTTTTGTTCTTCTGGAATGCAGGCCATAACTATGGCCGCTCAAAGAATAATGTCAAATGAATTAGATGTTTGTGTTGCAGGTGGCCTTGAGTCTATAAGTTTGGTCCAAAATGAACATCAAAATAACTTTATGGCTCAAGAAGATTGGATAAATAAAAATAAACCCGAATTATATTATACTATGATTCAAACCGCAGAAGTTGTGTCACAACGCTATAATATTTCTAGGGATACACAAGATGAATATGGGTTACAAAGCCAGCAAAGAATGGCCAATGCACAGAATTCCGGATATTTAGATAAAGAAATATTTCCTTTAGAAACTGTTAAGCTTGTTAAAAACAAAGATACTAATGAAATTAGTCAAGAAAAAGTTTGTTTAGAAAAAGATGAAGGAAATAGACCTGATACTAATATTGAAGGCCTCAAATCCTTAAAACCTGTTATGGGAGATGATGCTTATATAACTGCAGGCAATGCTAGCCAACTCTCTGACGGCGCATCAGCCTGTGTAGTAGTAAATGGAAAAAAAGCAGAACAACTAAATTTAGAACCATTAGGAGCATTTAGAGGTATGGCAGTATCTGGCTTAGAGCCTGATGAAATGGGGATTGGTCCCATTTATGCAATTCCGAAATTGTTAAAAAAACATAATTTAAGTATGGATGATATTGATCTTTGGGAACTCAATGAGGCCTTTGCAGTTCAAGTACTCTATTGTCGTGATAAATTAGGAATTCCAAATGAAATACTTAATGTAAATGGTGGTTCAATTGCCATAGGTCATCCATATGGTATGACTGGGTCTAGATTAGTAGGCCATGCTCTCATTGAAGGAAAAAGAAGAAAAGCCAAAAATGTAGTAGTTACTATGTGTATAGGTGGTGGACAAGGCGCAGCTGGTTTATTTGAAGTATTCTAAAACTAAATTTTTATGCTAGCCAAAGAAATAAAAATTTTTAAATTTTTGGTAATATTAAATAGTATTGCATCTATTGCTATAACACACCAAATTATTTTGTATAATTTAGAATATTTAGATTTTAAAATTTATTTTATTTTATTTTATGGTTGTATTTGGTTTTTTTCATTATATAGAATTTATTGTTTTTCCAAAGTTGGTCTTAAACTTTATGTTTTACTGGTAACGTCTGGGTTTGTGCTAAATATGTTGTCAGATTATAAAGTTTATGGTTCGTTATATTACTTCATGACATTATTTGAACATCTAGTAATAGGTGCAATAATTTCATTATCTTTCTTTTCTAAGATAAAAACTAAGTTTACATAAATTTAGGCATAAAAAATGAATATATAACAATAATTCCTCCCTAAATAGAGACTCAAGAGAAGTTGCAACTTCTCTTGAGTTCTCATGTAATGTAAATTTAAAGTTTATTTATTAAATAATAATAATATATTATAATAATATTCATCAATTCAATGAAAGGAGGTGGTCTATGTCTAAAATTTTAGATCTAGTCACTTTCTATAACCGTATAGAAAGTAATTAGAAAATTTGAGTGAGAGGACAAAAATATCCTCTCACTTTTTAACTGGAGAATATAATGAAAAAAATAATTATGATTACCTTAAGCCTATCTTTTCTTGTTTCCAATGTATTTGCTGGATGCATGAAAAGTGAAATTAAACAATTAGATGCAAAGTTATCTACTACAGAAATAACTGAAGCTAAAAAAGCAGAAGTGAAAAAATTAAGAGATATTGTGGTTGCTAATGAACACAAGAATTCTGAATTGGCTTTTGAAAGCTATGAAAAGGCTTTAAGTTTATTAAATTAAATATAATTTTAGAGTAGGTTTAATACCTACTCTAAATTTCATTAAATTCTTGAGCTTTGACAATTTCATCGCCACTTTGCTTGTATACATAACTAAAAACAAATACTGCAGTTACATTAGTAGCTAGGCCTATTAGTCCTGCATGCAAATCAAATAGAGTACTTTCTGCAAAGTATTGGTAGTAAATAGTAATACAAACTCCTAAAATTAAACCAATGATAATAGATATTGCGCTTACTCTTCTGAAAAACAATGATGCGTAAACTGCCGGAGCCAGTTGAGCTATAGGACCATATGCACCTAATAAAAGCTGAATGAGGCCCTCACTTCCAAAAATAGCTATTAAATATGCAATAGCACCAACACCAAAAACTGCTCCTCTCATTATCCATAATTCTATATTTTCAGGAATCTTTGAATATATAGCTTTACATATATCTCTACCAAATGATACTGAAGCTCCATGTGTAATTGCATCAGATGATGACATAGCTGCAGCTAAAGCTCCTGCACCTACTATACCATACAACAACCCTGACTCTGTAAGATAATTAGTGATTAAATAAGGCAAAATTTGCCCAGAGTTTTCTATCTGGTCACTGCTCACAATACCGTATCCAGAGAAACCTATAAATAAAACTGGCAATAAAAACAAGGCAAATATTGGATATACAGCTACCGTAGTTTTAATTCTTTTTTCTGTAGTAGTATATGATTTTGTGAATAAATGGGGCCACATAACAAAACCGATCATTGAAATTATTATATTGCTGCTATATCTAGCTTTTGACATAGATGATCCTTCTTCACCAATTAATAAAAAATCATTATTACTGTTGTTAATAGTTTCAAACATATTTCCAATACCTCCATGCAATTTTTGCACAAAGTACATACCTAAAATCCAAGCTATAACTAACATCAAAATTGCTTGAAAGACATCACTCCACGCTGCTCCTCTTACGCCACTAGTAGCTACATATATGACTACAATTCCAAAAGATATAAAAGCACCAAACCAATAAGGTATGTTATCATACGTTAATACATTAAAAATGTAGGCCATGCCTTTAATTTGTAATGTAAGATAAGGTATAAAAGCTAATATTGCCACTATTCCTACTATAATTGTTAAAAGTTTTGATTGGAACCTATCACCTAAAAAGTCTCCCATTGTTATATAATTATTCTTTTTTCCAATTTTAGCTACTTTTGGGCCAATTACATACCACGGCATTAGACCTAGAGTACAGTAAACTAAAATATAAAAAGAAGCGGCCCCTTTAGAAAAAGCCCACCCAGGTCCTCCTAGGAAAGCAAAAGCTGAAAATATAGTTCCTCCCATTAAGAACCACATTACAAACAAATTAAAAGACCTATCTCCTACAGCATACTCAGATAAAGAAAAAAAAGACTTTCCCTTACCCGCCATTATTCCGATTAAAAATGCTAAAACTAAATAAATAGAAATCGCTACTAGAGCTATATGCCATTTTTCCATATTATGACTCCTCTTTATCTATGAATAGAAAAAAAAGTATGCCTACAAACTGCATCAATATACATGCAATAATCCAAAACAACGAAAAAGGTATTCCAAAAATAAATGGATCTACTCTGTTACCAATACTGTAAATGGGAAATATTAATAAAGCCAAAATAAATAAACTAAATAAAAAGAAATAGAGGTTTATTTTGTCTTTTCTTTTCATTTTAAGATGAATTTTTCTCTATCATATTTGCTTGTAATATCTCTATCCAATAACCATCAGGGTCCTCAATAAATGCCAAACCTTTCATTTTTCCATCATCTGGTTTTTTTACAAATTTAACCCCTAACTTTTCAAATCGCTCTCCCGCTGCATATACATCTGGCACACTAAATCCAATATGACCAAAACCCTGTGGCTCACTATTACCATTGTGATAAGAAAAACTTTCCTCATTTTCAGTGCCCCAGTTATGAGTAAGTTCTAACATTGCTCTTTGACTAAATGTCCATGTAGTTCTTTTATTATCTTCTTCAGGCACATTTTCATTATCAACATCACCAGGCATGCCTAAAAAATATAAAGTAAACTTCATCTCTGGAAAATCTAGTTTTCTATATAACTTCATACCAATTATTCTGGTATAAAAATCTAGAGAAACTTTAGGATCCTTTATTCTAATCATTGTTTGATTAAAAACATATGATTGCGTTTCTTGATCAGGACTTTCACATACCCCTTCTGCTTTATCATGATGTATACTCATAAAAACCTCCTAAATATATTTTAAACAAAAAAAATTCTCCTGACAATATTCATCAGGAGAATTTTAATTTAAAGTATTACTATTACTTTATATTGTACCTTTAGCCATCTCTTTAGCAATATACTCAGCTTGTCTTATAGCAAGTGATACTATTGTAAGAGTTGGGTTTTCTGCTGCGCCTGTTGTAAACTGACTTCCATCAGAAATGAACAAGTTAGCAATATCATGAGATTTTCCATGTTTGTCACAGACACCATCTCTAGCTTTTTCACTCATTCTACATGTACCCAAGTTATGTGTAGAAGGATAAGGAGGGGTCTCAAATACATCTAAAGCCCCTGCAGCTTTGTAAACGTCTGTTCCTTTCCCAAAAGCATGCTTTCTCATCGCTAAGTCATTAGCATGATCATCAAAGTGAACGTTAGGCACAGGCATACCATTTTGATCTTTTTCATTAGTATTTAGTGTAACTCTATTAGACTCCTGTGGCATATCTTCACCAACTATCCACATTCCAGCCATATGGTCATAATTCTCTAGGAATTTACCCATTTTAGGTCCATACCCTGTAGTACCTGGTACTAAGAAAGCAGCCATAAACGGCAATCCTAATGATAATGTTTCCAGTTCGTAACCGCCAACAAAACCTCTAGAAGGATCATTCCTAGACTCATCAGTAATAATACCAGCCATAGTTGTACCTCTATGCATATTAACAGGTTTATCCATTAACGCATAAACAGATGCAGTTAGATGTCTCATATAGTTTTTACCAACCTGACCAGCAGAGTTAGATAACCCATCTGGATACATTGATGTATTAGACATTAATAACAATCTTGGTGTTTCAATAGAGTTTCCAGCTACTGCAACTATTCTCGCTTTTTGCTTTTGCTGATTTCCATCCTTGTCAACATAAACTACTCCATCAATTTTACCAGCCTTATTATGAGTAATTTGAATAACATGAGCTTCTGCTCTTAGTTCAAAGTTACCAGTTTTCTCAGCCTTAGGAATCTCTGCATAGCCAGCAGACCATTTAGCTCCTGATTTACAACCTTGGAAACAAAAGCCTAACTGCAAACAAGCATTTCTTCCATCTCTAGGCATACTGTTTATACCCATTCTACCTGTGTGACAATCCTTGTAGCCCATTTTCTGAGCACCATCATAAAACACTTTAAAGTTGTTGTTGCCAGGCAGACCAGGAATTCCATGTGTCCTAGTAACACCAATTTTATCTTCAGCCTTATCATAATATGGCTCCATTTCCTTTAAGGAAATAGGCCAATCCAAAAGACTAGCACCTGCTACATCACCATATTCTGTTTTAACTTTAAATTCATGTTCTTGGAATCTAAGAGAAGCACCTGCCCAATGTAATGTAGAACCACCAACACTCTTCACTATCCATGAAGGTAAACCTGGGAAGTCAGTCGCAACTCTCCAATTACCAGAAGTTGTTCTTTTGTCCAACCATGCAGTTTGTAAAAAAGCTGCCCATTCGTCATTCACAAAATCGTCAGTAGTATATCTTTTTCCTGCCTCTAAACATACTACATTAATACCTTTTTGAGCCAACTCATTTGAAAGAGTGCCTCCTCCTGCTCCAGAGCCTATAACTACTGCAACAGTATCATCATTTAAATCAAATTTTTTTGCCATATCTCAATTCTCCCTATGTTATTCCCACCAACCTTTAGGACTTGCATCCTCAGGTGGTTGTGGCCAGTCTGCATCTTGAAAACCTCTTAAATAATATCCGCCTTTATCATAAGATGCGCCTTCCCATCCAGCTACAGCCCATACTTTCGGATTATTAAAAAAGACATTAACCATTTCTCCTCTCATAGTGTTGAAGAAACCTTCTCCTTCCATAGATTTCAGTACTTCCATTCTTTTTTTGCTAGAAGCATCTATATATTTTCCTCCAGCAGCTTTGTCAAATGCGGCAACGCCATCAACTAATGAAGACTTAACTGATTCGTCTTTTGAAGCTTTTCCGTCTAGTGAGTCGACTGCAATCATATATAAACCATCTGAGAACTTTTTACCTGGAAACATATCTTTTCCAACCAACAACATAGTTTTGGCAACGTGATTATTAATCGTACTTTTCTTTGCAGCCCAAGCATTAAAAGAGGTTAGTTGAACTGCCCCTCCTGCCAGAACTACAAAGCC
>CACMKJ010000031.1 GCA_902614225.1 Rhodospirillaceae bacterium | reverse complement strand
GATTAAAAGTATTATGAACCTCATAAATTTGTAGAATTATTTTATTATTTTTATCTAAGCATGAGTAAATTGATAGTGGGTTAAATACATAGCCTAAAACTCTAGGAAAACTCAATAAGTATATATTTTTAATTTTTACTTTTATATTATTCTTTTTAATTAACGTTCTTATCCAAATATCAATATCTTTGCAATTTATTGGTCCATGGTCTTTATCATAAATGGAAAATAAATTAAACTTATTAAATGATAATAAACGTAGTGAGCTTTTTTTATTAATTTCCTTAAGGTTAATATTTAAATAAAATACTTTATAATTTAATTTATGTTGTTTAGGGCTTAATCTAGCATGAAAAACATTACCCAAGTAAATACAATTCTTTATGTTATAAATGTTTTGCATAATTCATTTTATCAGGTTAAGTTTTTTTGCTATTATTGCAGAAGATTTAACACCATCTTCATGAAAACCATAGCCTAGCCAAGCTCCAGTAAAGTAACTATTATTTTTTCCTTGTATAGAATTTATTTCATTTTGTGCTTTAAGATAATTTTTATCTAGTATTGGGTGTCTAAATGATAACTTTTTTATAATTTCTTTTTGAGATGGGAGGCTATTGAGCTGTGGGTTTAGAGTTACTAAAATAGGCTTATCAGATTTTATACTTTGAAGTTTATTAATCCAATAAGTAACACATATACTATTGTCATTATTGTGTTTATGATTTAATACATTCCATGATGACCATACTTTTTTATTTGTTGGCATCAGCTTATAATCTTGATGAATTATAATTTGATTAGTCTCATATTTACATTTAGTTAATATTGCTTTTTCTAAACTAGTGGGACTATCTATTAGTTTAATTGTATCATCAGCATGGGTAGCAAAAATAACTTTATCAAATTCTTTCGTTGAGTTCTGTGACTTGATTATTATATTATTTTTTTTTCTTACTACTTTAACTACTTTTTCGTTAAGATAAATATTTCCATTTATTATTTTTTTAATAGCGTTAACATAATTTTTACTACCATTTAATATTGTTTTCCATTGTGGTTTTCCAAAAAAACTTAATAAACCATGATTCTTAAAAAACATTAAAATTGTTTTAATAGGCATGTCTAAAACTTTTTTAAACGGCACAGACCAGATTGCAGCACACATAGGTAAAAAATGTTCAATTATAAATACATCTTTAAATTTATGTTCCTGCAAAAAAATATTCACTGTTTTATCAAAATCTAAGTGTTTGGAATTTAAAATATTGTTTGTTACTTTATAAAATCTACTTATTTCTTTTAGTAATATCCAAAACCTTATTCTAAAAATATTTTTTAGGTTATTTGTTAAAGATAAAATTCCTGTACTTCCATATTCAAAATTATTTGTTTTATTTGTAACACTAAATGACATACTACTATCAATACTTTTTACTTTAAGTAAATTAAGCAACTCACTAAATAATGGATAATTTTTATTATTATAAACTAAGAAGCCTACATCAAAGTTAAGATTTACCAACTTATTATTTACTAGTATTTTTTCATTTAATGTTAAAGCATGGCCACCTAAGTAATTATTGGCTTCATAAACTGTTACTTTATGTTTTTTCGATAAATGCATAGCTATTGTTAATCCTGAGATGCCTGCACCTATTACAGCTAAATGCATATTATTATCTTTTTCTTTATAAAATTTATTCTTTGTCATAATTATAATAATACTTAATATAAAATTATATGAAAGAAATTCACGTAAAAGAACTAATAGTTTTGTTATTATTATCTGTTAGTTTATTTTTTTCTAGTATAAATTCTTTGCCTGTTTTAGATAGAGATGAGGCTAGGTATGTTCAGTCCTCTAAACAAATGGTTGAAAGTAAAAATTATTTATCCATTAAATTTCAGGAAGAATATAGAAGTAAAAAGCCAATAGGGATATATTGGTTGCAAGCTTTTTCTATAAATTTGTTAGCAAGTGTTGCTGAAATTAAAAATTTAAAGTATGAGGTTTTAAATGATAGTATATGGAAATATAGAGTAATTTCTGCAATTGCAGTTTTATTATGTATTTTATCGTTATATTTACTAAGTAAGAATATTATTGGAAGAGAAGCTAGCTTTAAAGCGTCCTTAATACTAGCGAGTAGTCTTTTAGTGATAGCAGAAGCTCATATTGCGAAAACAGACTCTATCCTTTTGTTATTAAGTACAATAATTTTTATTACTCTTTTAAAGTATTTTAAACGTATTGAAGAAAAAAATACATTTAATTTTTTCCTTCTATGGACAAGCATAGGGTTATCAATATTAATTAAAGGTCCAATACTAATATTACTATTTTTTATAAGTATTATATGTATTTGTCTAATAGAAAAAAATATAGTGTGGGTGAAGAATACAAAGCCTTTTTTAGGTCTTTTATTAGTAATAATTATATCAGTACCATGGTATTTTTTTATGCCTATAGAAGAGCAAAAAAACTTTCTTCAAGAGTCATTTTTTCATGACTTTCTAGGGAAAATAATTTCTACGCAAGAGAGTCATGGAGGCTTCCCTGGTTTTTATTTTATAGGCCTGTTCATCTTTTTTTTACCATTTTCAATATTTTTTTTTCCTCTTATTAAATATTTAAAAATTTCTCTAAGAAATAAAAGTATAATTTTTTTATTATGCTGGCTTTTACCATGTTTAATAATTATGGAATTAGTTCCTACAAAACTACCTCACTATATTTTGCCTATTTATCCTGCAATAGCTATTATTATGGGAATAATGCTCGCTAATGATCAGAATTATAAAAATTTATTTTTTACAAAATATTCATATTTCGGATACTTTATTTATTTTTTCATTAGTAACGGATTACTGTTAATAATTTTAAAAGCAAATGAAATTTACGGACAGATAAATATTTTTTATTACTTGATATTATTTTTATTCAATAATTTAGTTTTTATTTTTATATATAAAAAACAGCTTAAATATACTTTTTATTATTTAGTTTTTTATTCTAATGTATTTTCAGCAGTTCTATACTTACTAATTATACCAAGCTTTACAATGTTATGGACTAGCAGGAATATAGCCATTTCTCTAAAAAATAATGAATACATAGAGAATAAAAATACCATAGCAACTATAGGTTATAATGAACCTAGCCTAGTTTTTGAGGTTGGTACAAATATTAAAGTTTTTAACAGCATTAATAAATTTTTGGACAACTTTAGCCTTTTTGATTATTTAATAATTGAAAAAGATTACTATATAGAGTTTAATAAGCAAATAAAGGAAGTTAACTTAGTGCATAAAAAAATTTCAAGTTTAATAGGTTTTAATGCTGCTAAAGGCCAGTGGATAGAAATTTATCTATTAAAAAAATTATAACTTAGGGGATATGATGTTTGAGTTTTCAAAAAAATCTTTAGAATTACAAGAAAAATTAAAAATATTTATGGATAAAAATGTTTATCCCAATGAAAGCAATATTACTGAGGAAATTAATTCCGGAAATATATGGGAGCCATCAAGTATCATAGAAGAACTTAAAGTAAAAGCAAAAGGAGAAGGATTGTGGAACCTGTTCTTACCAGAGAGTGACAAAGGAGCTGGCTTAAGTAATCTAGATTATGCTCCTCTTTGTGAAATAATGGGAAGATCTCCATATGCACCAGAAGTATTTAACTGTAATGCTCCTGATACGGGGAATATGGAGGTTTTTGAAAGATACGCAAGTGAAGAATTGAAAGAAAAGTGGCTAACCCCTCTACTTAAAGGTGAAATTAGATCTGGTTTTGCTATGACTGAACCACAAGTTGCTTCCTCGGATGCTACTAATATTGAAGCTAGTATTAAGAAAGAAGATAATGAGTATATTATTAATGGAAAAAAGTGGTGGACTTCAGGTGCAATGGATCCAAGGTGTAAAGTATTAATTTTTATGGGTAAAACAGACCCTAATAATTCTGATAAACATAAACAACAATCTCAGATAGTAGTACCAATGGATACACCGGGTATAAAAGTTGAAAGATATTTACCAGTTTTCGGTTTTACAGATGCTCCACATGGACATGCAGAAGTATCTTTTACAAATGTTAAAGTTCCAAAGGAAAACTTGCTATTAGGTGAAGGAAGGGGTTTTGAAATTGCGCAAGGAAGATTAGGTCCTGGACGAATACATCATTGTATGAGGTTGATAGGACTAACTGAAGTTGCATTAGAAAAAATGTGTAAGAGGACTAAAGCTAGAGTTGCGTTTGGAAAGCCAGTTTCTACTCAAACAGTTACTCAGGAAAGAATTGCTGAAGCTAGAATAGCAATAGATCAAATTAGATTACAAACCTTCAATGCAGCTTACAAAATGGACTCTGTTGGTAATAAAGAAGCTAGAATGGAGATTGCGATGATTAAAGTAGCAGCACCTAACATTGCCTGTAAAGTTGTAGACTGGGCAATACAAGCTCATGGCGGTGGAGGTGTCAGTGATGACTTTGGTTTATCACATGCATATGCACAAGCAAGATTATTAAGATTGGCAGATGGACCTGATGAAGTACACAGAAATCAAATTGCAAAACTTGAATTAAGAAAATATAATTAAATACATGATACCTAATAATTTAGTTGAAGTTAGGAAAAATCATAAATTTAATTTTAATAGCCTTAATAAGTGGGTTGATAAGCACCTTGAAAACTATGGAAGTATTATTAATATAAAACAGTTTGTTGGAGGTCAATCAAACCCAACCTTTGTAATTTTTTTTGAAAATAAAGAAAGATTAATTTTAAGAAAAAAACCACCAGGAAAACTATTACCTTCAGCTCATGCTATCGAAAGAGAATATAAAGTTCAAAAAGCATTAGAAAAGTCAAATGTACCATGTCCTAAGATGATAAAGCTATGCGAAAATGAAAATATAATAGGTACTCCCTTTTACTTAATGAATATTATAGAGGGAAGAGTATTTGAAAGTATATTAGATATCAAAGAAAAGGCTGGAAGAAAAAAATACTATTTTGAATTAACACGTATGTTAGGAAAACTTCATAATGTTAATTTCTCCTCTATTAACTTGAGTGATTTTGGAAGAATAGGAAATTATGTTACTAGACAAATAATAAGATGGGAAAAGCAATGGCACTTATCAAAACAAAGAGAACTTCCCGAAATGCAAAAAATTATTGATTGGTTAAACAATAACATTCCTGAGGGTGATGAAACTACTATTGTTCATGGAGATTATAGAATAGGAAACACTATTTGTGAGGAAAAAAGCTTTTACGTTAAAGTAGTATTAGATTGGGAGTTATCTACCTTAGGAAACCCTTTTGCAGATCTTGGCTACTTTTTATATGCACACTATATTCCTTATGGCGAAAGACATGGTCTAAAGGGGGCTGACCTTAATGATTTAAATATTCCCTCAGTTAAGGAATTAGTTGATGAATATTGTAAAGTCAGGAATATTAAAGTTTTTGATCCTACTTTTTATGTTGTCTTGTCTTTGTTTAGATCAATTTCAATCTTAGAGGGTGTTTATGCTAGGTATGTAAATGGAAATGAGAGTTCTCCAAACGCAAAAGATATTGGTAATGATGTAGTCCCTCTGGCCAAAGCAACTTATGATATTATTAAAAATATTTAGTCTAATTTATAGTTATTTTGGAGACATCCTTAATGATCCATCTAGCCTTATAACTTCTCCATTCAGCATATTATTTTCAAATATAGATAGTACTAATTTTGCAAATTCTTTTGGATACCCTAGTCTTTTTGGAAATAAAGTAGAATCAACTAACGCTTGATAAGCTTTTTCTGGAAGCCCAGACATCATAGGAGTTTCAAATAAACCTGGAGCAATAGTACATACTCTAACCCCATATCTTGCAAACTCTCTTGCTAAAGGTAAAGTCAAACTAACTATTCCTCCTTTAGAGGCACTATAAGCTGCTTGCCCTATTTGTCCGTCAAAGGCAGCAATAGAGGCAGTATTTATGATAACTCCTCTGAAGTTATCTTCGTCTGGTTGATTTTCTATCATTTTTTCAGCAACTAGTTTTAAAACATTAAAGGTTCCTACTAAATTAACATTTATTATTTTTTTAAAAATATTGCTATCATGTAACTCTTCCTTTCCTATCACTTTACTAGCTATCCCAATACCAGCGCAATTCACTAGAAGATTTATAAATTGATATTTCGAAATAGCTGACGTTAAGGCCTCATTTATACTTTGCTCACTGGTAACATCAGTGTAAAAAAATGTACAAGCTTCTCCAAACTCTTCAGATAAAACTCTTGCTTTATTTTCTTGGGTATCAAATATTGATACACTGCCTCCTCTTTCTAATATTTTTCTTACAGTAGCTTCACCTAAACCTGAAGATCCTCCAGTTACGATAGCATTAATTTTTCTAATCATACATCACCTATAATATAAATTGTTCATTGAGTATTTTTTCTTCTAAATTTTGATCTTTATCAAATAATAATTTTAGTGTCTTTTTAAAATTATAAGAAATTTCAACTTTTTTAACATTTCTAACTTCTACTTGGCCTGCAGTTGCGCTTACAGGTCTTTTTTCTGGGGTTATAATTTCTAATGTAATTATACTTTTCTCAGGAAGTAAAGCACCTTTCCATCTTCTTGGTCTAAAAGGACAAATTGGTGTTAAAGCTAATAAGGTAGAATTAAGAGGCAATATAGGTCCATGAGCTGATAAATTATAAGCAGTACTTCCAGCAGGAGTAGAAACCAATATACCATCACAAACTAGCTTATTTATTTTCATTTTATTATCTATTTTTACCCTAACATTAGCTGCAAACCTATTTTGTCTTAGCAAAGATACTTCATTTAAAGACAAAGCATTATAAGTTTTATTATTTATATCAGTTACTTTCATTTGTACTGGATTTAATTTAGTTTCTTTAGAAGTACTAATTCTGTGTATTAGATTATCAATTTGATAGTTATTCATTAAAAAACCTATAGTTCCTCTATTCATACCAAATATCTTTTTTTCTAAATAAACTTCGTCATTAATTAGTGACAATATGGTGCCATCACCACCCAATACAACAACAATGTTAGACTCTTTAAGATTATAGTTATTATATTTTTGTGATAATAGTTTTAACGTATGTTCAGCCTTTTTTGATTTAGCAGCTAAGAAAAAAGGTTTAATTTTTTTCATTTTAATTAGCCGCCAGTGACGCTCATATGTCTATTAACTGATGGAGAATGTTTTCTTCTTATAACAAAATCATGACCTTTAGGTTTTCTAGAAATAGCTTCTGTTATGGCATTTTTAAGTTCAATTTTCCAGTTCTCTGATCTTGCAGCGTCTGTAAAATCGGCTGAGTCTTCTTGGCCTAAACACATGTAAAGTTTTCCTGTACAGGTTAAACGCACTCTGTTACATAATTCACAAAAGTTATGTGTTAATGGAGTTATAAAGCCTACTCTGTGTCCAGTCTCTTGGACACTAAAGTATCTAGAGGGCCCCCCTGTATAATACTTACTAGTTTGTAAAGTATATTTTTTAGAAAGTGTTTCTTTTACTTTAGATAATGGTAAAAATTGGTCTGTTCTGTCAACATCAATTTCCCCTAAAGGCATGGTTTCTATATATGTAATGTCACATTTCTTAGAGTGAGCCCATTTTAAAATATCATTTAGCTCAAATTCGTTAGTCTCTTTTAGGGCAACCGTGTTTATTTTTATTTTTAGGCCAACTTCTAATGCTTTATCAATTCCTTTTAAAACTTGGTCCAAATCACCACGTCTTGTTAAAAATTTAAAAAGTTTAGGTTTTAAAGTGTCTATTGACACATTAATTCTCCTAACTCCATGATCATACAGTTGTTCTGCATATTTTTCTAATTGCGATCCATTTGTTGTTAATGTGAGTTCTGATAATTTATCTTTTTTAATATAGGATCCTAAATTTTTAAATAGTGACATAACATTTTTTCTGACAAGAGGTTCGCCTCCAGTTATTCTAATTTTCCTTGTCCCTAAATCAATAAATGAAACGCAGATTTTCTCTATCTCATCCAAAGTTAGAAGGTCTTTCTTAGGAAGAAACTTCATATTTTCTGACATGCAATATTGGCAACGAAAATCACACCTATCTGTAACCGATACTCTAAGATAATTTACAGGCCTTTTATATGGATCTATTAACATACTTATATTATATACACTTGTGCATAATTAATTCAATCTTTTTTGATTAAAAATTTTTTTTTCATATAATAATAAGTATGATTGAAACTAAATCAGATTGGAAGGATTTACGAGATGGCATAAGGTCTATTTTCAAGAAGTTTCCTGAGACTTATTGGAGAGATTTAGATATTAAAAGAGAATATCCTAGTAAATTTGTGAAAAGTTTAACTGAAGCTGGATACTTAGCCTGCTTGATACCTGAAAAGTATGGTGGTAGTGGTTTGAGCATAAGGGCAGCATCAGTAATTTTAGAAGAAATTCATAGAAACGGTGGCAATGGTGCAGCTTGTCACGCACAAATGTATATTATGGGTTCATTACTAAAATATGGATCTGATATTTTAAAGGAAAAATATCTATTTGATATAGCTAACGGTAACTTGAGGCTTCAAGCATTTGGAGTAACTGAACCAACTAGTGGTACAGATACTTTATCAATTCAAACTAGAGCTAAAAAAAAAGGTAATAAATACATCATCAATGGACAAAAAGTATGGACTAGTAGAGCAGAATACTCAGATTTAATTATGCTTTTAGTAAAGACCAACCAAGAAGCTAAAGATAGTAAAAATTCTTTATCGCTCTTTCTTATAGATATGAGAAAACATATAGGAAAAGAAATTATTATTAAGCCAATAAGGACAATGGTAAACCATTCTACAACCGAAATATTTTTTGATAACCTAGAAGTAGATGAGAGTTCTATAATTGGCGAAGAAGGTCAAGGTTTTAGATATATTTTAAGCGGACTAAATGCCGAGCGATTACTTATTGCTTCTGAATGCATTGGAGATGCAAAATATTTTATAGATAAAAGTGTAGAATATGCAAATAAAAGAGAAGTTTTTGGAAGACCAATAGGCAAGAACCAGGGTATTCAATTTCCAGTTGCTAAAGCATATTCACGAACATTAGCCGCTGAACTTACTTTAATTGAGGGATGTAATCTATTTAATAGTGGACAAGATTGTGGTAAGGAAGCAAATATATCAAAATTATTAGCAGCTGAAGCTTCTTGGGAAGCTGCGGAGGCTGCAATGCAAACTTTTGGCGGTTTTTCCTTTGCAGAAGAGTATAATATTGAGAGAAAGTTTAGAGAAACTAGGCTTTATCAAATTGCCCCAGTATCTACTAATATGATACTAGCATATGTTGCGCATAAAGTTTTAGGGTTTCCGAGGTCTTATTAAAGATGAAAAATTACTTTAAAGATAAATTAATAGTTTCCATTGAACAGGCTGTAGCAGCTCCATATTGTACAGCAAAGCTTGCGGATGCAGGAGCGAGAGTAATAAAAGTAGAGCGTAAAGAAGGAGATTTTGCTAGGTATTATGATGATTTTGTAAAGGGAGATAGTACTTACTTTGTATGGCTCAATAGGGGTAAAGAAAGTTTAGTTGCTAATATTAAAAATGATAAAGATGTGAAATTTCTTAAAAAAATAATTTCAAAAGCTGATGTTTTTGTTCAAAACTTAGGGCCAGGTGTTTTAAAGAAAGTAGGGCTAGATAGTTCTACTTTAAGAAAGAAGTATCACTCTTTAATTACTTGTGATATTTCAGGTTTTGGAGAAACAGGACCCTATTCAAAGTTAAAAGCATATGATTTATTAGTACAAGCTGAAACAGCATTATGCAGTTTAACTGGCACACCAGATGCGCCAGGAAGAGTGGGAGTGTCTGTATGTGATATAGCTTGTGGAATGAATGCTTATAGTTTAATTTTAGAAGCGCTTATTAAAAAAGAGTTTTCTGGTAAAGGATCAGCCATTAAAATTTCTTTATTTGAGAGTCTGAGTGAATGGATGAATGTACCTTTTCTTCAATACTTTTATACTAAAAGTGCTCCTAAAAGAGTAGGTTTATCACATCCATCAATAGTACCTTACGGAGCTTTTTTAACTAAAGATAATAAAAACATATTGTTTTCTATACAAAATGAACGTGAATGGAACGCATTTTCAAGAGAAATAATTAAAGTTTCAAAAATATTAGAGTCTAAATATAAAACACCTAGCCTAAGATTAATTAATAAAGAAAGTCTAAATAGTTTAATAACAAGCGAGTTCAAAAAATTGAGTTCTAATATTTTAATTAAAAAATTAAAAAAATTAAAAATAGCTTTTGGGCTCTTAAATTCTATTAAAGATTTTTCTCGTCATCCACAATTAAAAAAATCTTATGTTACAAAAAAAAATCAAAAGTTTGTATTTGTTCCTCCAGTAACGATAGAAAATAAAAAAAGTTTTGGTAAGATCCCAGAATTAGGAGAACATTCATTAAAGATAAGAAAAGAGTTCAAAGCACAATGAAGACAAATACGAATTTTGATCTAATA
>CACMKJ010000030.1 GCA_902614225.1 Rhodospirillaceae bacterium | reverse complement strand
ACTTCATGAAGCGGAGCAGTATCTAACTTTCTAGATATAGATAAATTTTTGTCAGTAGAATTCCATTGAAAGTTAACATCATTTAGATTAATTGATCTATTATTAGTAGTGGTACCATTACCATCATAAATATCAAAAGAATAATCATTCTCTGCACCAGATGAAGGACCTAGTTTTAAAATATTATCTAAGTCACTATCCATGGAAGTAATTGAAATGTCTGCTGAAGAAGTTCCATTAGAAATTATTTTATATGCGGTTCCATTCCATTTTACTTCTACACTTTTTCCAGCAGTTGTTAATGTTGAATCTCCGTTTATAGTATTTTGAATTGCTTGAGCTAATCTCGTGTTTGATGTGTATGCTGCACCAGCTGTTAAGTTAATTGTTGTTGATACTCCATCAACTGTTATGTCAAAAGATCTATTAGATGGAATTGTTACAGTAGAGGAAGAACTTGCAATAGAAGCTGTTCCTCCTAACCATGCTGCATCTGTATACTCTACTCTATATTTAGCACTGTCAGATTGAGCACCCCCTAATGAAGAAGATAATTTTAGATGGCTATCAAGAGCTGTTGTTATTGAAGTGACATTAACAGAAGCATCAGTAGTTGAGGTATTAGAAACTATTTGATAATTTTCACCATCCCAAAGAACGTTTACGGTTTTTCCTGCTGCAGCTAGAGTTGAGTCTGCATTTATTGCGTCTTCTAGTTCTTTAGCAATGGCCCCGTTAGACTCATAAGTGTCTACTGGCATTGTAATAGTACCAGAAGTAATATCATCTACTGCTACTACTAAGGTATTAGTACCCGAAATAACTAAAGTAGAACTGGTACTTAATGTAGATATATTATTTCCACTTTTAAAAGATCCTACCTTAACATTAATATCAAAGTAATCTCCATTAGTGGGGTTATTAGTAACTGCCTTACCTTCAATATTTTTAGTAGCGGTGTTTAAACCCAAACCAGTTTTTGATACTGTATTTTCTGTATTAATTGGAAATGTAATTTGACTTGCAGAAATTGATCCCTCACCAACTATACCTAACTGATAACCATTAATTGACGTACTAGCACCATTTGATTGACTTAGTTTTAAATTATTTTCAATTGTTGTATCAATAGCAGTTACTTTAACACTAGCTACTGTAGTATCATTTATATCATAAGTTTGTCTTCCTGTATTAGATACAAGCTCATAGTTTTGCCCTGTCCATTTTACACTGACTGATTTGCTTACGGCACTTAAAGTTGAGTCAGCATTAATTGCAGTTTGTAATGCTGATGCTATTGCCGTATTTGAAGAATAAGTTGTCGCAGGAAGAGTAATAGTGCCAGAATCAGTACCATCAACTGAAATAGTAAAAGTATTACCAGAAGAAACTACCAAACTATTTTCTGAGGTAACTTCTGTTGCTGCACCTCCGCTCCATCCAGATACAGGAGTGAAAAAAGCTTTAATTCTGTCTTTTTCTCCCCCCTCAACAATAACATCTTTTCCTAAAGTTTTTAACTTATATGTATTTCCTTCAAATTCTAATGTTAAAGTGGTATCATCTGATGGTAAGGTATTGATAACATCACCAACTATTCTTACATCAGGTGATTCTGATCTAAATCCATCAATCATTGCTTTATGAACTTCATACGGACTATTTGTATCAAGATTGTCGGTATAAACTGTCGAACTAAAAGATGAACTATTATCTACAGCTGGCAAAATAACATTATATGAACCTATTGGTTTAGAGGCATAAGTACCATCATTAGAAGCTATTGCCTCATCAGCAGATCCAAAATTTATATTTTCTATGGTAAGTACTTCACCGGTATCAGACCATGTAAATTTACCTCTTCCATTATCAAAACCTTTTATTGAAGCTGTACCTATTAAATTTGAACTTACATCTGTACTTGTCAGTGCAAAATCTACTGCTGATTGTAGTTTAATAGTACCAGTAAAAACTGCAGAATTATTTGAAGATGTAGAGCCTAAAGTAATATTAGATCCAGTATCTCTATAAATTTGATTTAATACTCTTGCGGTAGTTTCCCCTGCTCCTGGAGCCGAAAAGTTTGTAATTTGTATGTCCTCTGCATCTAAGTTTTCTAATATCAATCTTTTTTTATCTGAAAATAAAATAGCTTTTACACCTGTAAGTTCACTAACCTTATTTATTTCAGAAGCAAAATTTGTCAAATCATTAGGTAATATTGTAGCAGAAATTGAAACTCCATCTTTTAAACCAGAAGATAAAGTCATAGATATAGTTCCACTAATTGCTATATCTTCTATAGGATCAATCATAACTCTTGTAACAGCCTCAGCTAATATTCCGGATTTAGATGCATTTTCCTTAAATTCCTTCAATGTATATGAAGAAGAAGAACTAACTGGTATTGTTAAAGTTGTATCAACTATACCATCATTAAAAGTATCTACACTTAATGTTTGCGCCGTTACAGAATTAGAAGACCTAGAAGCTGAATGTCCAGTAAATAAAGTATAGTCAGACTCAACAGATCCTCTTTCAATTTGTATATTTCTATAATCTTGGTTGATGTATTCAGCATTATAAACTGCATCGCTTAAAAAACCGTTTTTACTATTAATTAATGCAGAATATTCTTCTAATTTTAAAGGGGTTCCTGCAATATGTTTTCCTTCTCTTGTAAAAATATTTATATCAGTTGCTTTTAATTCACTTGCAGTCGTATTTTTTACTATACCGTTTAGAGTACCAGAAGATCTAGTTGATATTGATGATGAAGTAAAATTTTGATCATTACTAGCAATCGTTAAGGCACCATTTCCACCAGATGCCATTAAACCATAACTTTCAAAAGAAAAACTATTACCGCCTGGATCAACTCCTGAATTTAAGATATCTGCTAAATCTTTTACAGAACTTACTTTATGTCCAAGATCGCTACTGTTAAAAGTTAAGCTTACAGTATTTCCATTTGCTAATTCAAGGTCAAATGAATTTATAGTTTTAGCTTCATCATCAGTTATGACATAGCTCAATTGAGGCTGTAAGCTATAAGATTTTAAATTAATTTCCTTTATATTTTTACCTATTGAAGCTACTGCACCATTTTTTAAAAAGCTTGTAGCAAGTAGAGTATTATCCGTATCTGTAAATATATCTTCAACACTTGTGATATCTAATAAAGGATCTTTATAACTACCTTCAATAGTTAGTTCTCCTGTGCCTAAATTATTTGTATTACTTTCGGCTAGTTTGAAAGCAGAAGCAGCAAACTCATTTCCACTTTTTAGATTGAATTTTAAAGAGCTTGATAAATCATTGTTTGCTATTAAAGAAAAACTATCCCCTTTTTTTGCTTCTCCGTTTAATGTTACTGCCAGACCATTTACATTAAAACTATTGCCTGTATATAAATTATTATTATTATCTTTCCATTTTGACCCATCAAAGTTTAAATCAATATTATTTTTGAGACTCACTACAGCTTCTAATTGATCGACTTTTACATCTAAATTGGAATCTTTAAGTAAGTTTTTTTCTACAGTTGGAAGACCAACTAAAAACATATCATTTCCAATTTTCCCAGTTAGATCCTTTCCATTTTTTTGAACAGCATTAAAGTCACTTGCAACTCTAAAAGCAATATCATCAACTGCTGATTTAACTTCCTGTACATAAGCATAATAATTTACTAAACCTGCTATCTTTCCACCTGTTATCTGTGTGGTTGCAGTTTCACTGGTTCCTTCCACTATAAAAATACTTATATTGTTTACGGTTTGTTCAAAGGCATATCTAAAATCAGAGTTCTCAGTTACCTTAGCTCTCAAATTAAAAGCTTTATTGGGTGATACTAAAATAGGACCTTGTCCTGAATTTCCTAATCTTAGAGTTACATCTCCTCTTTCACCATAACTTGTTGTAAATTCAATTTCTTTTGACAATGTTTCTAATAATAAATCTCTAGTATCAAGTAAGTCATTTGCGGTTTTAGTTGCACCTGCGCTTTTTAGTCTGTTATTTACACTAGCTATTTCATTAGATAATAAATTTATTTTATCTATTGATAACTTGGATTGAGAAAATGTTCCATCTTGAGACAGTTTTAATCTGGTAGCATAATCATTAAATGAATTAACCATATCTTTTCCTGCTTCCATAGCAACAGTTCTAGGAGCAGAGTCTTCAGGAGCTGCAGCAATTTCTTGAAGAGAACTAAAAAACTTTCCTATAAAAGTACTTAAATCACTTCCTTCAGGTAAAAGATTATTCTCTAAAGATTTAACCTCTTTAGAGAATTGATTTATTTGCTCAAAAGTAGAATGACCTGTTCTTAATCTTTCATTAATATAAGCATTAAATGAGCGCCTAATTTCATCTACTCTTACACCTAATCCAGTCTGATCTGATACATCAGTTACACCTCCTTGAATTCCTCCAATTTCTTCTAAGGCTACATCTCTTTTAGAATAACCCTCGGTATTAACGTTGGCTATGTTTTGACCAGTAACAGATAAAGCTTGTCTATATGCTTGAATTCCACTTTTAGCTATTTCAAATAAACTACCCATTTTTTATTCTTTTTGCTGTTTATTAAATGAATATTCAGAGCTTCTAGTTGGTCTGCTAAATTGTTTAACTAATGCTTCCGCAATTCCAAAATTGTGATTTTTAGCTAGAATTTTAGACCTCTCTTGATTTAAAAGTGATGTATAGGTATCTTCAGCATCACTTGTTAAAATAGTTTTAGCTAACTTTGCTGAATGAGCTCTTTTTAACATTTCATTAATAAATAAAGACTCAAATTCCTGAGCTACCTCTTCTAAATCTCTATTAGAATTATTTGTATTCTCTTTATTTATAATTTGAGAAATATCAAATTGTTTTTTTATATTATTAAAAACTTCCATTTTATATAATTATTAATTCTGCTCTCAAAGACCCTGCTTCTCTTAATGCTTCCAATATTGCAACCATATCTGCAGCACTTGCACCAACTTCATTAATTGCATCTACAATATCTGAAAGAGAGGTTCCTGTATCAAAAACAAATGCTTTTGCATTTTCCTCTTCAACAGCTATTTGAGTGTCCTGTGCAGTAGTTGCTGCTGTTCCTGCAACAGTTGAATTTGCATTTTGCATAGCTCCTTGTGCTTCACTTACTACAGCTGTATCTTCTTGAATACTCACAGTTAATTTTCCATGGGTAACTGCTGTTGGCGTAACTTTAACGTCACCACCAATAACAATTGTTCCCGTTCTTGCATTAATGACTACTCTAGCTTTTGGTCTAGCCGGTTCTACTTCAATATTTTCTAAAAGACTCACAAAGGAAACTTTTTGACCTGGGTCCTCTGGCGATCTAACCTTAATAGATGTTGCGTCTAAAGGTACAGCAACATCTGGTCCAAAAATTTCATTTATTTTTTCAGAAATAATATTAGCTGTACTAAAGTCACCTTGATTAAGGTTTAAAACTAAATTATTTGATCGAATAAAAGGAGACTCTACCATTTTTTCTACTGTTGCTCCTCTAGGTATTCTTCCTACAGTTGGGATATTAACAGACACACTAGATCCATCAGCTCCTTCAACACCGAGACCTCCTACTGCAAGATTTCCTTGTGCTATTGCATATAATTCACCATCTGCTCCCTTTAAAGGGGTCATTAAAAGTGTTCCTCCCCTAAGTGATTTAGCTTTTCCTATTGCTGAAACTGTTACATCTAATGCTTGTCCAGGCTTAGAAAATGCAGGTAAATCTGCTGTAACCATTACAGCAGCAGCATTTTTTGCAGTCAAATCACTTGTGCTTACTACTATATCAAACTGTGATATTAAAGATTGAATACTTTGTAATGTTAAGTTAGTTGTACTATCTCCTGTACCATTTAATCCAATAACAATTCCATATCCTAATAATTGATTAGATCTAATTCCAGCTATAGAAACTAAATCTTTTAAGCGATCTGCAAGTAAATTATTAGTTAAATAAAAAATAAAAAATAAAATTAAAATTATAAATTTTTTCAATTTTTTCTCCTAAAAGGGTGTTACTTGTCTAAATATTTTACTTAACCAACCTGGTTGCGTAGAATCTGCGTATACTCCTGCATTAGTATAAGTAATTCTTGCATCAGCTATATTAGAAGAAGCTATTGTATTACTTGCAGATATATCCTCAGGTCTTATTATACCACTTAATCTTAAATATTCACTTCCATCATTGAGAACTAATTTTTTTTGTCCTTTTATTTCTAAATTTCCATTTGGAAAAACCTTAATAATAGTAACAGTCATACTTCCAGTTAAAGTATTTGTCTGAGCTGCAGTACCTGCCCCTGCGAAGGATTGATTTGCACCTGCAGCCACATCTGCTGCCGTTAATGTATCAGTACCTTTGTTTCCAAGTAAACCAGTTGCTGCATTTACTGCAGGATTTTGATTAAATATTAAAGGTGGTAAAGTAACACCGAAAGTATCAGTTTTTGATGTAGTATTTGTAGTAGATTTACTTGCACTTAAAGATTCATTTAAGGTTACAGTTAAAATATCACCAATACTTTTAGCCCTTCTATCGCTTGCAAAAAAACCTGAAGAAGTACTGTTATAAATTGATCCATCTACAGTATTATCTTCTTCCTTAAAAACAATTTCCTTATGAACGGGTTCAAATTCAACCGATTTTTTATTTTCAACATATGTAGAGCATGACGATAAAAATAAAGCAAATAATATAAATGTAAATTTAACCATTATATTTCTACAGATTATTTGAAATAAATCTAAGCATTTCATCAACTGAAGAAATAGCTTTTGAATTTACTTCATAAGCTCTTTGAGTTTCAATCATATCAACTAATTCTTTGACAACGCTTACATTCGAACTTTCCAAAGCGCCCTGAACTAATTTTCCAAAACTACCTTCTAGAGGATTAGCAATTATTGCTTCACCACTTGCTGTTGTCTCAACATAAAAACTTTCTCCAATAGGCTGAAGACCATTTCTATTTTGAAATTCAGCTAATTCTATTTGCCCAACTTCTTCTTGTTCCACAGCTCCAGGTAGTTGAACTGATACCACACCATCTGATGAAACATTTATTTCTTGAGCATCTTCTGGAATAACTACTTCTGGTTGGATTACAAATCCACTTGATGTTGTAAGAGCACCTTCATTATTTCTTGAGAAAGTTCCATTTCTAGTATAACCAATTCTTCCATCAGGAAGTAAAACTTGAAAAAAACCTGCTCCATCAACAGCTAAATCAAGAGCATTATCTGTTGATACTATACTGCCTTGACTAAATAGTTTATCAGCATTTACAACTCTTACACCAGTTCCAACAGAAAAAGCAGAGGTTAAATTTGTATCAGCAGAAGTTTGTTCTCCACTGCTTCTTAATACTTGATAAAGTAATGTTTCAAAATTTACTCTTTCTCTTTTAAATCCTGTTGTATTAACGTTTGCTAAATTATTTGCAATCACTTGCATTCTTCTCTGCTGAGCATTTAACCCAGTTTTAGCAACATGCATTGAATTGGTACCCATTTATATATCCTCCTTGAAATTTACTTACTATAATTCTGCAAGTAATATGCCAAGGGGCAATAAATACTAAATTGAATTAAAATTTAATCAGGTACTCTCATAAGACTTGCTCCTCCTTCATCCATTTGTTTAGCTAAGTCTATAAATTTTACGTGCGTTTCATAATTTCTTTGGTGTTCTAAAGTAAGAATTAATTCTTCTACTGGGTTTACATTAGATTTTTCTAAGTAATTATTAACCATCTGAACTTCTTGATTAGCTGTAATTTCAGCAACTTCAATTTCTCCATTTTCATTAGTTGTAGCTTTGGGTTTAATAAAACCATTAATATCTTTTTCTAATTCTAGTTCATCAGCAGTAGTAGTTCCTAATGTTGCAGCTAATTGAAATGGGGCGTCTATTGGAGCATCTATAGGTTTAATATTGATCAAACCATCACTAGATATTTGAATATCATTAAATGCTGGTAATACAATTGGTTGTAAGTCTTCACCCAAAACTAAACTGCCCTCTCCATTTACAAGCTGACCTTCGACATCAACTTTGAAATCTCCTCTTCTAGATAGTGCTACCTCACCTTCTTTAGGTTGAATTATAAAATAACCTTCTCCTTTTATAGCAACATCTAAAGGATTTTCAGTTGCTTCAAGATCTCCTTGTTGAGTTGAAAAAGCTCCTATTTCTCTTGTAGCAAATACTCTAGTATTTAAGCCTTCTTCACTATTGAGATAAGTTGTTCCAAATTCTGAATTACTATCTCTTCTATATCCCACGACAGAAGCATTTGAAATATTCTGAGAAGTTATTTGCTGATTTTGTAAAATCATTTTAAGGCTATTTAAAGCCGTATGTACCATTTTATCCATAAATAATTCCTACAAAATTAAATTTAATTAACTCCTAATATTTATAATAGCTTGAGTAATAGTTGAATTAGTCTCAATTGATTTTGCATTAGCTTGGAAGTTTCTTTGTGCTGTAATCAAACTGACTAACTCTTCTGTTATATCAACATTTGATCTCTCTAAAGAACCAGATAAAATAGTACCAAAACCATCAGCTCCTGCTTCTCCAACAATTGCTGTACCAGATACTGATGTTTCCACATATGTAGCATTACCAATTTGTTTTAAACCATTTTGATTGTTGAAGTTTGCTATTACCAATCTTCCTAAAGCAACGTTATCACCATTTGTATAGTTTGCTCTTACTAACCCAGAAGCATCAATATCTAAACCATCTAATCTTCCTACAGTCTGTCCATCTTGAGATACAGAAGTTACAGAAAAAGGTGAAGCCAACTGTGTTGAGTCAGCAAAACTCAAGTCTAAATCAATTGATAGAGCATCTTTCCCTGTCTCAATATCTGCTGGAAAGTCTCCTTTATATTCTACTCTTTGAGTTGGACTTACAAGTCCTCCTTTGGTATCAAAAGTTAATTCTCCTGGCTTTAAAAAAACTCTTGTATAAGCTTTTACAGTTGCATCATTAGGGTCAAACATATCATCTGGCGCTACAGTAACTATCTCAGTATCAGCATTAACAAAAGCATTTTTACCTTCAATTTGAGCAGCGGAAGAAGGTAAATCAAAAATAACTGGAGTAGATCCTGAAGCTACATCCAAGTCATCTAGACCTAATCTAGCAGCCCCTGATACAAACATTTGACTCTTTGGTCCTGTTGTACCAGTTGTGAAAGTTAATCTATTATTAGTTAAATCATAAGCTACTTTCACACCGTTAACAGTTTTACCAGTTGTACTTTCCATTTGATTTATTCGTAATTGTAATGCTGAAGCAAGTGTTGCTCCTGTATAAGTTCCTTCTGGAACTACAACAGGCGAACTAACACCATCAACATTCATTAAGAAAACATTCTCTTGAGAAGCTCCAGAAAGAAAAAATTCTTTTGATAAATCCTCGTTTGATGTTTTTCCATTTAATACAGCTGGTTGAGAAGCTAAACCTCTAGCTGTTCCTGAAGCAGTAGACGCAACAGCAGTAGTTGTACCTAATCCCAATAATGCATTAGTTCCTCCAATACCTGCATCACTAGCTGTAGCTGTTCCTGCAGTTATCGCTAATCTACCAATCTCAATATTTGAAGCCGTCGTTGTTTCAGTAACACCTACAGCACCATCAGCAAGAATTTTTTCACCTGTGGTCGCACTATTAATCGTAAATTTATTAAGATTTGAATTATAAGAAACAGTCACACCGTATGCCTGATTGGTTGAAACGTTATTTCCTTTAAATATTACTGCTTCACCACTTAATTTTTCTCCACCTCCAACTAAAGAAGTAGGTGCGTTAGCTGAAGATTTTAATCCAATACTATTTGTAGTAGTTGATGGACCAAATACTGAAAAAGAGAAGAATTTACTTGATTGACTAGGTCCAATTATTGAACCATCTCCTTCAAAAGTAAATTTTTGATTTTCAACATCATAAGCAATTTTTACAGGAGGTTTTTTTTCATTTACCCAATCCGTTGAAGTAGTTCCAACTGACTCTGCAGCATAGGTTGTTGCTGTACTTGATAAACCAATACTATTCAAATCTCCTGCACTTAAACTTGTTTTAAAATTAGAAAATATTCCTCCATAACCTGAAGAAGCCTCGCCTCCTGATGAGTCTCCTGCTCCATAATTAGTACTAAGTTTTAGATGAGTATCTAAGCCTGCGTCTACAGCAGTGACAACTGCGTCACCAGATGTTGATGTGATAGCATATGCTGAACCAGTCCAAATGACGCTAACATCTTCAGTTCCCGTTGCAGCAGTGATAGCTGTTTCTATTGCAGAGTCAATGGCAGTAGCTAAATCAGAATTACTTGAATATGTTGCATTTGCTATAGTTCCTGTGTAAGCAGTTCCATTAATGGTAACGCTTATACTGTCATTTGTCGCGCCGACAGTAAAGTTTTTTCCAGTTGCATTAGCAAGTACTGAAGTATCATTTCCAATCCAACTTGAGGTCGCATTAGTATCAGTTAAGTTTAAATTAGCTAAAGTTGACGTTACATTGGATATTGCTACGGCACCAGAAGTTGTGCCAGTATTTGACATAATTTTGAACTCAGTTCCGGTCCATTCAACTGTTACATCGTCAGTTCCTGATAAATTAGTATTCAAAGCAGTTTCTAAAGCATCAGCTACATCACTATTTGTTGAACCTGTTATACTTAAACCTGTTAAATTT
>CACMKJ010000029.1 GCA_902614225.1 Rhodospirillaceae bacterium | reverse complement strand
GTTAATTAGCTGTAAATCTTGCTGTAAGAGATCTAATAATTTAGTTATCTTTTTGATCTGAAGTTCAACATTAAGATCTGTTTCAGTAAATTTAGCGGTATCTGTATATAATTCTTCTCTTAAACTTACTACTGCATTAGTAAATTTTGAATACCTCACTCTTAAATCTTTTAAAGCAACGTTTTGTTTGTAATTCACCGTTTGTAAAAATTGCATTTTATAAGTAAATAGCCCAACAAAAAAACCTGTAGTTATAAGCAGTGAAATTAATATAATTTGCATAGCTGTTCCTAGCTTAAAATATTTTATTCCGCCAGTGCTTCTAAGCATAAACTCCTTTTGAGGAAATGTATTATTTATCCACTTTATTAACTTCATAAGAACAACAATTTATATTCTAAACTTTCTTTTATACCAAAGACAAGTCTTTTTAATGCCTTCATTATAGTGATGTGGAGGTTTCCAACCAGTATCTGATATAAATTCTTTATTAGTTACTATAAACTCTTTCATTATCTTATTAAAAACTTCTCTCTTTCCAATAATGATTAATATGAAATTTATTATTTTTGGATTTAAATAAAATAATTTTACTTTTTTTCCTAATCCATCAGCCATAAAACGCACTAATTTCTCATTAGTAATCATGCAATTGTCACTAATTTCATATGTCTTACCAATAAAATAATCTTTTTTTAAAATTAATAAAATAGCATCAATTAAATTTTCAATATACATATAACTTCTTTTTTCTGATAGTTTTTTAAATGGCAATGGGATATTGTTGTAAATAGCTTTCATTAAAATTAGAAAGTTTGCTTTTACATTAGGTCCATAAACCAAAGGAGGCCTTAGTATTATATGTTTTTTATAATGTTTTCTAATTATACTTTCTCCATTTTTTTTTAATTTTGCATAATCTGTAAGATTATTTTCAATTTTACCAGAAACTTTAGCTGAGCTTATGTGAAGTATCTTTAAATTTTTATTACTAAAATTTTTTATTATATTATTTTCAATATTATTAATGTTATTAGAATAAAAAAACTTTTTTTTAAAACTTTTACTGCTTAAATGAGCTAGTGCAGCAAGATTAATTAAATATTTTACTTTAGTTAAATCTTTAGACAAAATTTTTTTTTCAAATAAGTCTCCTGTTTCTAACACCTGAACATTCATTTTTAAAAGTTCTTTGGCTTCTATAGAGTTTTTATTTCTGATTAAAGCCAATATTTTTATATTTTCTTCAACTAACTTCTTACACAAGTGCATACCTATAAAGCCAGAAGCACCTAAAACTACAATTTTATCTTTTACCATTTTTATATTTCATTTAATGTAATTATAATGATCAAAATATAATGAAAAACAATATAAAAATAAGTGCCTTAGTAGTAGCGCACAATGAGGAAAATAAACTTGCTAGTTGTTTAAAAAAACTAGTTCATGCTGATGAGTTAGTCGTTGTATTAGATAAAACAAATGATAAAAGCGAAATTATAGCAAAAAAGTTTGGTGCCAAAGTATATAAAGGAAGTTGGAATATTGAAGCAAATAGAAGAAATTTTGGAATAAAAAAATGCCTAGGAGATTGGATTTTAGAAATAGACGCTGACGAACATGTGCCCAAAAAACTATTCACAGAAATTAGAAAAAAAATTAAAAATGCTAAACCTGGTTACTTTCTAATACCTTTTGATAATTATGTAGGAAAAAGAAAAATAAGGTATGGCTGGGGAGCTTCATGGGGAGTTTCTGCTGCCCCAAGGCTACATTTTAAAGGATGCAAAGCCTGGAAAAAAGAACAACTAATTCATCCTTCAATATCTCTTAATGGAAAAAAAATGTGGTTAAAATCCAGAATTCAACATTATGTAGATGAAGACCTTAACGATATGATAATGAGATTAATAAGATATACAGACTTAAAAGCTATTGATATAGCAAAACAAAATAAAAAAATTCCTCATTTTCTAGTAACTATACGTAGAGGGATAACTAGATTTTTAAAATGTTTTATATCTCGTAAAGGTTACAAAGAAGGAAGATGGGGATTTATAATAGCTCTAATGGCGAGCTTATATATAATACTTTCATATGTTAAGGCAGCAGAGATAAGGGAAAAAAAATAATTTATTTTTCTTTTTGAATCTTCCAACTATCGTCTTTTATTAAAGCCCATTCAGATAAAACAACAGTTTTAGGTGATCTTACATCTTTTAATTCATAATGAACAATATCAAAAATGAGTTTCGTATTGATTACTTCCCATTGTGTAGGATACGCAAAACCTCTCAGGAACGTATCTCCTACTTTAAATTTAGTATCCATTAACTAAATCCTTGTTATTATTACGTAATTGTAATATATATTATTTTTATTATATTACAAATAAAATTTTTAATGATATCCAATATGAGTAATCTATGAGTGAAATAATATTACCTAAATTTATGAATATTGGTGGTGGAAAAATTACATCTGTAACTGATGTTTTAAAAAAAATAAATTGTAAGAATCCTCTAATAATAACCGATAAAACAATGGTAAGATTGAACATTATTGAACCATTAGAAAAAGCTCTTACAGAAATGCAAATTAGATATAAGATCTTTGATGATACTATGCCTGAACCAACAGCTAAGTCGATAGAAAATGGAGTAAGCACATTAAAAGATGGATCTTTTGATTGCATTATAGCTTTTGGAGGGGGAAGTCCTATAGACTCTGCAAAAGCTATAAGTTTACTAGCTACGAAAGGGGGCTTAATTGAAGATTATAAATTTCCTTTTATTAATTTAGAAAATAATATTCCTATCATTGCTATACCTACCACGGCAGGTACAGGTTCAGAAGTTACAAAGTTTACAATCATTACTAATGAGAAAACTGATGAAAAAATGCTTTGTGTAGGGCCAGCTTTTATGCCAATTGCAGCAATTGTTGATTATGAGTTAACTTATTCTGTACCACAAAGAACAACTGCTGATACAGCGATAGACTCACTTACCCACGCTATTGAAGCCTTCGTTAGTAAAAAATCCAATTTATTTAGTGATACACAAGCAATTTCAGCAATGGAACTAATAGCCCCTAACATTAGAAGAGCTTATAATAATGGAAAAGATCAAGTAGCAAGAGAAAAATTAATGACAGGAGCAACTCTGGCAGGTATTGCATTTAGTAATTCTTCAGTAGCTTTAGTGCATGGTATGAGTAGACCTATTGGTGCTTTTTATCATGTACCTCATGGCCTCTCTAATGCAATGCTACTACCAACTGTTACAGAATTTTCAATCCCTTCAGCCCCTGAAAGATATTCTAAATGTGCTAAAGCAATTGGAGTAGCAAATTTTGACGACAGCATTGAGGAAGCAAACAAAAAACTATTAGATGAATTAAAAAAACTTAATTTAGATCTTGAGGTTCCTACATTAAAAGAATTTGGCGTAAATAAAGAAACATTTTTTGAAAATATTGATACTATGGCAACTCAAGCTATAGCATCTGGGTCGCCTAACAACAATCCAATAATTCCAAGCCATGATGAACTTGTTTCGTTATATAAAAAACTTTGGAGCTAACTCAATTTTTAAAAATATTTGAATATTTTGTTTTCAGTGTTTTAAGCTTAGGAGGTATTAAAGCATTACAATAAATACTATTGGGATTTTTTAAAAAATAGTTATGATGATATTCCTCAGCTGCATAAAAATTAAGTTTGTCAGATAACTCTGTTTGAATTGTATTTTGATAAATTTTTTCAGCTTTTTTTATCGCTTCTTCTGCCTTTTTCTTTTGTTCTATATTAGTATAAAAAATAGCTGACCTGTATTGTGTTCCTATATCATTTCCCTGCCTATTTTTTTGAGTGGGATCATGAGCTACAAAAAAAATTTCCAAAATTAATTCTAATAATATTACTTTATCATCAAAATCACATTTAATAGCTTCAGCATGTCCTGATGTACCTTTACAAATTTCTTCATAAGTAGGATTTTTTGAAACACCTCCTATATATCCAGGCACAATACTTCTTACACCTTTTAATTTTAGAAAGATTGCTTCTATGCACCAGAAACATCCACCAGCTAAATAAATTGACTGCATATTCTATATTGTAATAACCTATAAAAAATTATCTATATTTTTATTATATAATGGAAAAAAAAAAAAATATAATCACACTATGTTTTATATGCTTAGCTACAAGCTTATTCACAATAGATATGGGTATAATAACAATTTCATTTTCCGAAATTGAAAATTTTTTTTCCACTACTAACTCTGTAACTTCTTGGGTTTTAACTGTTTTTTCAATTTCTTCAGCTATCGGTATTATTAGTTTAGGCTTTATGTCTAAATTATTTGGAAGGAAAAAAATATATACACTAGGTATTTTAGGCTTTTCTTTTTTTTCTGGACTGTGTGGTTTATCAAGTAGTATTGAGCAACTTCTTGTTTGTAGATTTTTTCAAGGATATTTTGGCTCAGGTTTGATAGCTTTAAGTCAAGCATTTGTTGTAGATATTTTCTCAAAGGAAAATAGAAGTAAAGCTATATCAGCTTGGACATTCGGATTACTTGTAGGTCCTGTTGTTGGACCCTTTCTAGGTGGCTTTTTTATTGAATTTCTTAATTGGCGGTTTATTTTTTTTATAAATTTACCATTAGGCTTAATTGCTTTTTTTGGACTTAGCTATTTTTTAGAATCTGAAAAACCTAGACGGTCAAGTAATATAAATTATTTAAGTTTTATTTTTTTAAGTATATTTGTAGCTTGTTTGCAAATTTTTTTAGATAGAGGTGAACTAGAAGATTGGTTTTATTCTGAATTAATAATTTTTTTATTTTCATTGTCATTAATATCTTTAGTTTTTTTTCTTTTAACTAATTTTAATTCAAAAAAATCTCTGTTTTCTTTCTTACTATTTAAAGATAATTATTTTACAGGCGGAATAATATTTGCTTTTTTGTTTGGCTTCATTCTCATACCGCCCTTTATTTTAATACCAATATATTTAACTGAAATACAAAGTTTTCCAATGCATTATGTTGGGTTTATTTTAAGTTTATCAGGTTTTGGAGGCATGATAGCTACTCTATTTACATCTAAAATTATATCGCTCATAGGTAATGTAAAAACTATGTTATTGGGTCTTTTTATTTATATTACTGCTAATTTAGAAATAGTATTTTGGAACTCTGATATTAGTACGAACCATATTATAATTAATAGCCTATATAGAGGAATTTCTATTAGCACTTATTATGTTGCTTTAGCAAATATTACATATATTACCCTACCTAATAATCTAAGAACTGAAGGTGCGAGTTTATTTCAGTTTTTAAGAACTATTGGAACGGGAGTTTCTATTGCTATATTTGTTACTTTTTTAAATAGATATTATTCTATAAGCTTTGAAGATATAAGAAGTTTTCTTGATTATTCCAATATAGGCGTATCACAATTTACAAATGTAGATGATTTTTTTTCTAATGATAAAATAATTATATTACAAGAGATAAAATATCAGTCTAAAATTAACTCATTTTTATATGACTTCTTTATATTATCATTATCACCCTTAATTTTTTTACCATTTTTTGTGTTCTTCAAAAAAAAAAACTAAACCTTATATGGTTTTAATAAACTTAACAATCTAGGCACTAAAGTTAAGGAAGCTAATAATGCTACTAACATAGCTAAACTGGTTAATAAACCAAAGTAAATACTAGGTATAAAATTTGAAAAAACTAAAATAGAAAATCCTACAATTATAGTCAATGTTGTATAATATAATGCATAACCAATACTATTATGTGTTCTGACCAATGCTGTCTCATATTTTTTATGCTGTAAAAATTCATTTTTATATCTAAAAATATAATGAATAGTATTATCGACAGCTATACCCATACTTATTGCTGCAATAGTAATAGTCATCATATCTAGCGGTATATTTAATATTCCCATTAATCCTAAAACAGAACCAATAGATAATATATTTGGAACAAGAGCAATTAATGAAACCTTTAAAGATCTAAATAATATTAGAAACATACAAAATAATACTAATACTACTATACCTAATGTTTTAATCTGCGAATTAAATAAGCTCTGCAACATATTATTATACAAAATGAGAATATTAGATAACTTAACTTTATCAGCATCTACTTCTATCACTTTAAAAGCTTCATTGTTAATCTTATTTATTAATAAGTTTCTCCTTAATGAAGGATCAGAGTCTCTAACTCTTAAAGAAACTTTTGCCTGATTATACTCTGTAGATATGTATGGGTTTAAAATAATTTCTTTATATTCATCAGGAAGTTTCTCATAAAGTAATCCTAGTTGTACACTATCTAGGTCGTTCCCATTATTTAATGCTCTACCTATTTTTAAAACAGTAGCAAAAGAGAGAACAGTGCCAGTATGCTCTAGAGAATCAAGATAATTATGAAGACTTTCTATTTTTTGCATTTTATCTCTTGTAAACCAATATTTAGGGTCACTAGAAGCTTCATCAAATTCTTCGAAAATATCGTCAAATTCATCTTCTTCTATAATTTGTTCTGATTGTAATTTTACTTCATTATCAAAATCAAGAGTAACATCTAATAATGTGGTTCCTCCCAAGTCTTTATCTATCGCTTTCATACCCCTATGTATTTCTGTACTTGCTTTAAAGTAATCAATAAAACTATTTTCCACCTTTAATTTAGTTCCTCCAAAAATACTCAAAATAGTTAAAACAATTGCTGTACAGAAAATTAGATTTTTATAATGAACAGTAAAATTAGCTATTTTATTCGGTAAATTAAAATTTTTTTCAAAAGAGGTATCAGGTTTTAATACTTTAAACTGATACATTAATGCAGGGAACATAATAAAGGTTAAAATTAAAGAAATCGTTACTCCAACGCTCATCATCCATCCAAAATTAATAACAGGTAATAATCCTGATAGAATTAATGAACTAAATCCTGCTATAGTAGTTATAACTGTAAAAAAGCAAGGTTTTATCATCTGCTTTACAGTATCTAATAAAAGCTTATCTTGGTTCAAGTAACCTTTAGAAGATAGTTCTCTGTATCTAACTATTAAATGTATAGTTATCGCCATTGTTAGTATAAGTTGTAAAGATATAAAATTAGACGAAATAACTGTAACTTCCCAATTAAATATACTAAAAATACCAGCTGTTATAATTACTGAGCAAAAACAAGTAATTATTGGCATCACTACCCATCTACTTTGTCTAAAGATTACCATTAAAGTTAAAATTAAAAAAAATAGTATGGCTATGCCAAAGACTTTTAAATCATTTTTAACAAATGAAACTACATCATTAGCTATCATAGGTATACCACCTAAATAAAGCTCGCCATATTGTCTATACTCATTAACTATATTTCTTACATTTAAGATTAGTTCATTCTGTATTTTTCTTTGTTTATCTCTCTCTTTAATAATATCTTGTTTCACTAAATTAAAACTATTTAACTCATTATCATTTAAATTCCTTTCCTCTAAGATAGTTTGATATTTTTCTTTATTTTCCCTTAACTCAAGCAAAGTTTGATTCTCTTTAAGATTAATTAAAATTGCCGTAGTTTTAAAATCTTCACTTACTAGATTATTTTTGTATAGAGGACTGGATATAAATTCTTCTTTAACAAGGTTATCCTCTACTATATCATCTTCAACTGTTGGAACACCTTCTAAAATATCAACTAATGATTTTTTTGAACTTAAAAGAAGAGGTACATTTAAGATGGTGGTAACGCTTTTTACAGGACTAAGTTTTTCCAAATCTTTAGTAATATTTTTTAAGTTCTTTTTTACTCCATCTGACAAAAGATATTCATTAGGTTTAAATGCTATTAAGAGAAACTCTGATGACTTATACCTTTTATTTAGTAACTGGAAATATTTTAAATCTTTATCTTTTTCTAAAATTAAAGTATCTGAAGAAGCATCTATTTTTAAGTTAATAGCAGAAAAGAAAAAAGTAACAGTTAAAACCAACATCAATAAAATTATAATTTTAGAAAATTTAAAAATTATATTTTTATAAAATAAATCAATCATTATTTAGATGTTTTGCTCAATAGTATCAGCCTTTTTTACCCTATTATATTCTAGATTTTTTTCAAACTCCCGTAATCTTTTCCAAACTGATAATAATTCTACTATAGTAGCCCAGCTTTTCACCAAATATTGAAGAGAGCCTTCTACCCTGCCAAAAGCTCTGGTAATTTGTTGAACAAAACCTAATGTAATTGCGCCAGATACAATAGTTGGAGCCAAGGCTAAATAAGGAACAATTACCATTCCTTGAAAATAAGTCCATTTCACTGTGTTAAAATATAAATAATGAAAATATGACTTAAAATGAATACCTCTAACTCTATCATATAATTGGCCTATTGTTGGAGGTGCAGCTCTAATTGGGTCATCTTCTCCTAAAACTAGTTCTTTCCTATACCCAGCTTCTTCTTTTTGAATATCATATTCAATCCCTGGTAATTTTATGCCTACAGCAGCTAAAACTACCGTACCTCCTAAGGCAGAAATAATTGCTACCCATACAAGAGCATGATCTACTTCTCCAATCCATGGCAAACTACTAACTTGTTTTGACAAACCCCATAAAATTGGCAAGAAAGCTGCTAATGTCATTATGCTGTCTAATAAACCTACACCTAACCCTTCCATAATTCTGGCAAACTTTAAAGTATCTTCTTGTACTCTTTGAGAAGCACCTTCAGTCATTCTAGCGTTTTTCCACTGTTCATGATAATAATCTGCCATAGAAGTTCTCCACCTGAAAACCCAATGACTTACTAAGAAACCAGTAAATACTGCTATAATAACCCATCCTCCAGCAACTTTTGCAAAAGAAAATAAATATGCTATAAATTCTTTCTCACTGACTGATCCAGGAGTGGTAAGAGCTTTTTGTAATGTATCATAAAACTCTCCAAACCATTCATTAATTTTTACATCTAATTGAACTTGATACCATGTTGATAGCAGTATTACTAAAGTACCACCTATGCTCCATAAAAACCAATTCTTGTCCGTGAAAAATTTAAACATAAGTAAATAATATCATATATAATTTTCTATATCATTTTAAAAATAATTAGTTACTGATTTTTTTAAAAGCATCAAGAGCTTTTTTTCTAGATGAAATATAGTCAATTATTGGATATGGATAATCTAAACCTAAAGTAATATTAGCATCGCTTAAAATTTCTTTATCCGCTAACCAAGGAGTAAAAATAAACTTATTTGGTAGCTTAGCAATCTCAGGTAAATATTTCCTAATGTACAAAGCATCTTTATCAAATTTTTGACCTTGAGTAATAGGATTAAAAATTCTAAAAAATGGAGCGGCATCTGATCCTGTACCAGCAACCCATTGCCAGCTAGCACTATTATTTGCAAGGTCTGCATCTAATAAACAATCCCAAAACCACTTTTCACCTTCCTTCCAATGAATAAGTAAATTTTTTACTAGGAAGGAAGCTGTTATCATTCTTAATCTATTGTGCATGTATCCTGTCTTCCAAAGCTCTCTCATTCCTGCATCTACAATTGGAAAACCTGTTTTGCCTTTTTTCCATTTTAAAAGAAGCTCATTACTTACGTTCCAATCTAGTTTATTAAATTGTTCTTTTAAATTTTGCTTATTAATTTTAGGGAAATGATATAGTAAATGATAAGAAAACTCTCTCCACCCTAATTCACTTAAAAAAGTTTCTTTATGTGAACCAGACATTCTGTTTTTAGCTTCATGCCATACTCTAAATGGTGAAATTTGACCCCAATGTAAATAAGCAGAAATTTTTGATACACTATTTTTGCTAGGAAAATTTCTGCCTACATTATAGTCGCTTGCTCCATTTTCTAAAAAATTATTGAAAATATTTTTTGCAGCAGCCTCTGATACATTCCATATTTTTTCAAACTTTGCATACCATTTGTTTTTACTTTTTTGAAACTTAAATTGATAGATATTATCCTCTTTAAAAAGTTTTAAGAAAAATAGTTCTTTTGGTTTCTTACAAGGTATTCTTGGTTGATCTGTTTGAAGACAACCCTTTTTGAAAAACGGAGTAAAAACCTTATAAAAGTTTCCACTTTTATTTTTAATTTTCCATGGTTCCCATAACAGACTGGAATTAAAAGACTTCGCAAAAACGTTAAGTTTTGTTATCTCTTTTTTTAAAAACGTATCTGCAGCAATCCTATCTGGTTCATAGCATCTATTCCAGTAAACGTGTTTAATTTTTTCCTCTTTAATAATATTGCTAATAATTTCTAGGCTATCACCTTCTAAAATGTTTAATTTTTGATTAAGATCTTCACTAAGTGAAATAAGTGATTTTTCTAACCACCAATGACTAGCTTCTCCAATTTTATTGTATTCTTCTAAATTTCTATCAAATATAAATAGAGGGATTATTCTTTCGTGTTTCGCTGCCTCTATTAGAGCTGGGTTATCATCTAACCTAAGATCTTTTCTAAACCATAAAATACAAGTATCATTCATATACTCTATACGAACTAAATTAAAAAAAGGTTTTAGGTATTAATAGCTTTTTGAAAAGCTTCTCTTTCACTAATTAAATTCAAATAGTTTTTTATATTTATCATTTCATCAGGCACACATTTAAGTTTATTAGACATATACAATGAATGTCCTAACATAAAGTCCACTCCTGAGAGGTTATCTATTAAGTATTTATTTTTTTCTAAAAGTTTGTCATAGACTTACTACATTACAAAAGCCTGGTAATAATGGTATACCATTTCATTTTATGAGGGTAGATATAGCTGGTAACGTATCAAAAAGATTCTCTCTGTCTGGCTTAAAAATACCTAGATATTCCGTGGCTTGTCCAAGGTGGAATGTCTATTCTGCATTTCTTAATCCTGGAAAAATTAAAGTACAGTTATCAAAAATGCTAGATGGAAAAACTTTTGTATGCCTGGCTAGAACTGTTAGTAAAAGAATTGGAGATTATCGTTCTCCAGAAACCTTTTTTTCCATAGGATTAGGTTTTGATATTAGTCATAGTAAAGATTG
>CACMKJ010000028.1 GCA_902614225.1 Rhodospirillaceae bacterium | reverse complement strand
AAAAGAAACTTGTATTCTTGGCAAGTTTTTAAACATCTCTATCTCCAAAAAGGCCTCTTGGTCTAGCAATTAGAACTATGATCAGTAGTAAATAAGGTACAATTGGAGCCAATTGAGAGATAGTAATTTGCGTAAAACTGTTAATTTTACTTTCAATATCTACATCGTAACCCATTATATTAAGTATATCATTTATACTAAACTCTAATGAAATAGCTAAAGTTTGTATCATTCCTATTAATAAGGATGAAAATAAAGCACCCTTTAAAGATCCCAAACCTCCTACAACTATAACTACAAAAACTATAGGACCAAGCAATAAAGCCATTGATGGCTCTGTTCCTATAACATTTCCTGCTAAAACTCCTGCTAAACCAGCTAATCCACATCCAAAACCAAACACATAAGTAAAAACTTTGGGAACATCATGTCCTAATGCTGAGACCATATTTGGATGAGATAGAGACGCTTTTATGATTAAACCAGTTTTAGTTTTAGTTAAAATTCTATACAACATTATAAAAATCAAAACTGATAGCAATAATCTAAAAATACTATAAGCAGGATAGGAAATGCCACTAAATTCTATTAATGGAAAATTTAATATATCTGGTACTTCATATGCTACAGGAGCTTTTCCCCATATCATTTGAACTAATTCTTCGAAAATATAAAACAATCCAAATGTGAATAATAACTCAGCAACGTGTCCATATTTATGTATTCCTCTCAAGGCATATTTTTCAATGAGAGCACCTAAAATTGCTACTAATATTGGTGCGATTAATAAGGCAGGCCAATAACCTATAAAACTACTAATTTGATATGCAAAGTATGCTCCCAGCATAAAGAATGAAGCATGTGCGAAGTTTAGTACTCCCATCATACCAAAAATTAGTGTTAACCCACATGATAGCATAAATAAGAACATGCCATATAAAACCCCATTAAAAATAGTAAATATAAGAATTTCTAATGACATCAGAATTAATTTTAAGGTCTTTTCATCTCACAAGTGGTTTCAAGTGTAACATCCTCTTTAGAAATTTTTCCTACTGTAGAGTATGCCATCCCAAAATTTTCACCTCTATATTGAATTGGTTTTTCGACTTTATTTGATACCAATCCAGCAACTATATCAAAATGTATTTGATGATCTTGTTTTCGCATCAGCACTTCTCCATGAGCTCCTCTACCTTTCATACCTTCAAGTGCTAGTGCAATATCTTTAGGCTCAAAAGAATTACTTATTTTTGTAGCTTCAGCAAACATTTCCATCATAAATCTAAATCTATCAGTATCCATTGACATTGTTGTTTGTTCTAAGTGCAGATCATTTATTTTTTTAAGCCAATCTGGTGTATCATTGTCATTTTCATGCGTCTCTTTTACTTGAATTATTGGATTGTATACAGCTTTTTCTCCCATTACTGGCATTCCAGTGGGAAGCGCAACATATATACCATATATTTTTGATTTAATACCTGAGTCAGCCAAAGAATTAACTAGTCTATAAGCATCTGGACCCCAATTACCTGTCAAAATTGCGTCTGCTTCACTTACTTTTATTTTTGTCACATAAGGATTAAAATCTTGTACCTTACCAAAAGGTTGTATTAATTCATCTCCTACTACTTCTATATTAGGCGCACGTTCTTTAAGAAATTTTTTTGCAGCTTTTTGAAATGATTGTCCATAAGCATAGTTTTGATTAATTAGGTAAACTTTTTTAATATCCTGATCTTTTGAAAGTTGAGTAACTAATGCAGCAACTTTCATATCCACATTTGCGTCAAATCTAAAATGATAAAATGTACATAATTCATTAGTGAAAGTTGTGGTAACAGCTGAATGATTTAAAAATAGTACTTCTTTGCCAGGATTCCGAGAATTGTATTTTTCTAATTGTTTTATTATATTAAGTGCATGATTTGAACCTGCACCCTGAGTAATGAATCTTATACCTTCATCGATTGACTTTCTTAAAAGTTCTGTGGTCTTTTCAGCTTTCATGGCATTATCTAATGCTATGATTTCAATGTTTCTTCCATCTTTAAGTCCTCCATTTAAATTTACCAAATTAGCATAAAATTTTAATTGTTCAACTAAATCCTGTCCAACTGCAGCGTAAGGTCCTGATAAAGGTTCAATTGCTGCTATTTTTAAAGTCTCATTCTTAACTTCTTTTTTTTCACAAGCACTTATAAATAATAGGCTTATAAAAACTACTAAAAACGAGATGTAGTGTACCATATAAATCCTCCCAAATTCTTTCTAATGTTACATTAAAATAAACGTTTCGCAATATTTATTATTTTAGATAGCTTTAGTTTTAACAATATTAATAATTTTCCATACTCCATTTGCAGAGAAAACTAATTTTTTCTTAATAAACATTTCAATTTCTATGAAAATTAAACTTTTACCGCACATTTTTACTTTTCCTTTTGCTAACAACCATGAGTTTATTGGTGCTGGCTTTATGAAATTACAATTTAAGTTTACAGTTACTATAGGTTTTTTTATTTTATTGTATGCGTAAAAGCCTCCAACTGAGTCAGCATATGACATTAAGAAACCGCCATGGGCTACGTTATTTAGATTACTTAATTTATTATCAATAAACACGATAAAAACTGTTCGAGGATATTTATACTTAATGTAATAAGGACCAATATGAGCGGCAAATTTACCTTCAATTGTTTTATATGGTTTGTAACCTTTAGGAATTTGAATATTGTTATTCATAAAACATTACGTTATAATAATTTCATGAAAAGTATAGAATTTTATTATGATTTTGGAAGTCCTACAGCTTATCTAGCTTGGACCCAGATAAAAAAGGCTGATACAGAAAAGTTTAGTATACAATACATACCAGTTTTACTTGGTGGTATTTTTAAAGCAACAGATAACAAGCCTCCTGGAACAGTTAAAGCTAAAGCTGATTGGATGTTTGAAGATATTAAAATGCATGCAAATAGTTATGACGTCAGTTTTGCTATGAATAATGCCTTTCCTGTAAATACTCTTTATTTAATGAGAGGAGCAATATTTGCTAAGAAAAAGGGAATATTAAAAGATTATAATAAAGCCATGTTTAGTGCTATGTGGATAAACAACATTAATCTAAATGAACCTAAGAATATAATAAACGTTTTAGAAAGTAATAATTTTGATAGTAAAGAATTTCTTGAGGCAGCAGAAAATAATGATATAAAAGAAGAACTTAAAGTCAATACTTCCAAAGCAGTCTCAAAAGGTTTATTTGGTGTACCCTCATTTATAGTTGATGGTAAATTGTTTTTTGGCCAAGACAGAATGCAATGGTTTCTAAATTAAATTAATTTTTTTATAAAATTACCAATTATATCATTTACCTCATTTGGTCTTTCCTGTTGAACCCAGTGGCCTGAATCTTTGATTATAAATGAACCCTTAAAATTATTACAATACTTTCCTGCATTTTTAAACGCATCATAATCTTTTATAAATGACCTTACAGGATCATGTTCTCCTCCAATAAATATACTCGGTTGTGATACATTTAAATGTTCTAATTCTGTAAGTTCTTCCCAATCTAGGTTTTGAGCTCTGTATCTATTTAAGGAGCCTCTAAAACCTGATTTTTCAAAATCTTTAATTAATTTTTGTAAAAAATCAGCGTTTAACCATCTTAATCTATTTTTTTTAGGTAAGGGAATACCATCTAATAAACCTGAATTAAGATTAGTATCTGATTTTATTTTATCTTGAAAGCCTTCCTCGGAACACCAATAGAAGATTTTTAATAATGTTTCGCTAATATTTTTTTCTAATTCTTTTTCAGGTATATTTTGATATTGAAAATAATTTTGATAAAAAAAAATATTTTTATATAGTTTTTGCCATAATCTAGTACTAGAAATTTTTCCTCTTCTTGTAAAAGGTACACTTAGACCTATAACTGCAGTTATCTTTTTTTTGTAATATGCTGCTGTAGTCCAACATATTGGCGCTCCCCAATCATGCCCTATTAATATGGCATTTTCTTTATTAAAGTAATTTATTATATCTATAATATCTTCCATGAAAAATTTTAGCTTATAGCTTTGAATAGAATGCGGTGAGTAACTATCAGCATATCCTCTTACATTAATGGCAACAACCTTAAACCCTAAATTAGATATAAAAAATATTTGGTTTAACCAAGAATGACAACTTTCTGGCCAGCCATGGACCAATAAGACAAGATTTCCTTCGCCTTTTTCTATATATTTGAAATTCTTATTATTAGCTTTAAGAATTTTTTCTTTTAAAAAGAAGTTTTCCAATTAAACAAAGCCTCTGTAGGGTTTAACTTCAATTATATCTATATCTAAGTAATTGTTTTTTACAAACGGCAAATCACTTAATTTTAATAAAATTTCTTCTTCACTATTTGCTTCTACTATCATACAAGCTCCTTTTCCACCTTTTATTGAATATAATTCTCTAATAAATTCCTCTTTAAATAAAGCTACTGCTTTTTTTGCTTCTTCATCTGCATATTCTGCAAACTTTTCCTGTTCTATATTATTTTTTCTTTTGCCTATAACAAAAAATTTCATAGTTGACCTCCACCGTTAATTAATATTTATTTACTTAATGAATATTAGCAGTAAAAGTAATTTATTAGAATTAAATTCAAAAATTATTAAATGTTTTGAATGTAAGAGGTTAGTTAATTTTAGAGAAAAAATAGCCAAAGATAAAAGAAAAATGTATAAAACTGAAACCTATTGGGGCAAACCTATTGTGGGGTTTGGAGATGAAAATGCAAGATTATTAATAATTGGGTTAGCCCCGGCTGCTCATGGCGGTAACAGGACTGGCAGAGTATTCACTGGTGATAAATCATCAGATTTCTTATTTAAATGTCTAAACGAAGTTAAAATATCAAATCAAGATACTTCTAATTACAAAAATGATGGATTAAAGTTATTTAATGCTTATTTAACCTTATCTTTAAAATGTGTTCCTCCAGAAGATAAGCCTACTAAGCAGGAGCTTTTAAATTGTTTTAAATTCTTTAAAGCAGAAATAAATTTTCTTAAAAATGTAAAGATAATACTTGCTTTAGGCAAAATCGCTTTTGATAGTATAATTCAATTTTACAACTTTGAGCATAATATAAAACTAAATAATTATAAATTTAGTCATGGAGGAGAGTTTGTACTTCCAGAAAATAAAATATTAGTTGGATGCTATCATCCAAGCCCAAGGAATGTAAATACCGGAAGAATAGATTTTGAAAAGTTTGTATCTTTACTCAAAAGTATTAAAAAAAAACTAAATGATGAATAATACTATAAATAGAAGAGTTTTAATAAAATCATTATTGTTATTGTTTTCAAGTAAATTTTCATTAGCCGATAGCAATAATCATAAAAAGTTTACTATTATTTTTGGTTCTTGTTCTAATCAAAATAATAAAATGATTCATTGGAAAACTATAATTGATTATAAACCAGACTTATTGATTTTATTAGGTGATAATGTTTATGGTGATTTTAATAATGAAAGTGCTAATCAATTAAAGCAAGCTTATAAAAAGTTATCAGAAAATAGTAATTTTCAATATATCAAGAATAATATTCCTATTATTTCAATTTGGGATGACCATGATTATGGAATAAATGACGGTGGAAGAAATTGGGTATATAAAAATATTGCTAAAAAGTTATTCTTAGATTTTTTTTCAGTAAATAGTAATGACATTAGATATAAAAGAGAGGGCATCTATAATAGTAACGATATTTTATTGTTTAATAAAAAAATAAAAATAGTATCATTAGATACTAGATACTTTAAGGATGATTTTATTTTAAATCAAGATAGATCATTAAATAAAAAATATAAAATAGATTATAATAAAAACAAAACTATTCTGGGTAAAGAACAATGGAAATGGCTGAATAATGAGTTAAAAAAAGAATATGACTTATTAATTTTATTATCCTCATTTCAAGTATTAAGTATTTCTCATGGTTGGGAAAAATGGAATAATATTTTCTATGAGAGAGAAAAATTACTAAAACTATTAAATAAAAATCGATTATCATTAATTTTATCCGGAGATAGACATTTAGCTGGAATTTATAATTATAAAAACATTTATGAAATTACTGCTAGTTCATTTAATCAAAGGACCTTTAATACTATAGAGAAAGACAATTTAAGAATAGGGGAGTTGGTAAATAAAAATAACTTTGGCATAATTGAATTAGATAAAACAAATATTGAAATAAAGCTGATAGCAGCAAAAAGAAAAACTAAAAATGTTTTTAATTCCATTAAATTAAAATATTAAACTCTTAATTTATTATTAATGCTTTCAATGTTTACTAGTTTATTTCTAGTAAAATTTTCGTTCGCACTTTCAATTTCTATTTGATCTATTTTTTTCCAATCTTCTTTAGTTAAGTAACTAATTGAATTTTTACTAAAGTATTCTAAAATCTTACTATTAGAATTCTTTTTGTTAGTTGAAACCTCGCTGATAATTTTTTTAACTAATAAAGAAGCTCCGATTTTATTTGATCCAATCACTCCTACAGAGGCACCTGATGCCCAACCGCTTGTATATATATTTGCTTTTATATGTCCTTCTTTATTTACAAAAAAATTATTATTTGGTTCTGTTTCTAGTCCTTCTATAGGGCTTACTCTATAGCCAATAGCAGTAATGATTAAATCAGTAGGAATTTTTTCTATAGTATCCGAAGAAACAATTTTATTTTCTATAACCTTATTCTTATTTAATATTAAGTAATCAATACCATTTTCGTTAATAACTTTAGAAGGAGTTGATAAAAATTTAAAAATAACCTTCTTTTTGTTGTCTGTACTAATTTTTTTAAAATCTATCAAAGCCTCAATATTTTTTTTTACTTTTGTGTCTAAATCATTTATTTCTAGAACTTTTAGCATTTCTTTTTCATCATAATCAACTTCAGGTTTATACAATTTTAAATCAGCCATTTCTCTTAGCTCTGAAATTGTAAACTTTGCATCCTTAGGGGTTCTTCTTCCAATAATATATATATTTTCAACGGATGATTGATTAAGTGCCCTTAGTGCATATTCCATAATATCACTTTGATGAAACTCTTCTTTAGTTTTAGCTATTACTCGTGCGCAATCTAAAGCAACATTTCCATTTCCTATAATTACAATATTTTTACAATTAAAATTAGGAGATAAATTAGAATGTATTGGATTGCCATTATACCAACCTACAAATTGAGCAGAACCATATATTTTAACTTTACTGTTATTATCTATACTTAAGTTTTTGTCTTCAGGTGCTCCCGAGGATACTACTACAGCATCATATATGTTTGATAGGGTTTCTAAAGCTATAGTTTTTCCTATTTCTACATTTCCATAATAATTCACATTATTTTCATATAAATACTTTGTAAATAGTCTAATTATATTTTTAGTTTTTTGATGATCAGGGGCAACTCCATATCTTACTAATCCAAATGGTGCAGGAAGCTTTTCAAATACATCTATATTAGTTGAAGGATTTTCTCTTAAAAAACTCTGAACAGTATAAAATGCAGATGGTCCAGATCCTATTATTGCTATATTCATTTATTCAGAATATTTAATTATTTTAATAATTCAATTAAAATAATATAATATTTAGTAACCTGTATCTATTCATAGCTTTTTTGATTAGTACCTATTTACTTTTTTTGTTAATATTAACTATAAATATAGCCTTGATTAAATAATTCTTTTCAAGATGTAAAAAATATTTTAATTTGTATTTATGTTAGAAATTCTGAAAAAAGTAAGTATAAAAATAACTCAAAATAAATTTTATTTGATTACTATATTACTATTACTATTTATCAGCCTGCAACTTGATGGATTAAATGATAAATTGAAAATATTAATTGAGCTAAATAAATAACTCTAGTCTCTAAAGTTTATAAATGATATTGGTATTGATAAATCTAGTCCTTTCAAGAAAGTAATAGCTTCTTGAAGATCATCTCTTTTTTTTCCGCTTACTCTTATTTGGTCTCCCTGTATTGCGCTTTGAATTTTTAGTTTTTGTGACTTAAGTTTTTTAACAATATCTTGACCTATATCTTTATTTATTCCATCATGTATTGATATATTCTGCTTTATTTTATTACCAGATGCTTTTTCTTCTCTATCAAAACTGATAGATTTTGTATTTACGCTTTGTCTTACCATGTGATTACTAAGAATTTCTTTTATTTGTTTCAGTTTTAAATCAGAATCAGCAATAATGAAAAAGATATCTTCTTTTTCTTCAATTCTTGAGTCGCTTCCTTTGAAGTCATATCTTGTAGAAGTTTCTCTGTTTACAGCATTTATTGCATTTTTAAACGCTTCCATGTTTATTTTATTTACTATATCAAAAGATGGCATTTTTAAAATATAACATAAAAATTAAATAATTTAGTTTTATTTTAGCTAAATTAAAATAGTTTATTTACATAAATGCTTGGATTATAATTAATGTTCTTAGTAATACTAAAAAATTATTTTATAAATTAATTTTATTTATATCAACATAATAGACTTCTAAAGTTTTTTTTCTTCAGAAACGAACTTAATAAAAATTTATCCAATACAGGAAATCATAAAATATTAATTCAAATACCAGAAAGCAGGCCTTTATTTTTATTACTTGTTAATAATACTGTTTCTATAACAATTTATGCTACTATAGATAAGACTTTCTTATTAATGCCTGATAGTTTTATAAGGAAAATTAATAATAATGATATAAAATATACTACCAAAATAATCTTAACACATATCTTTAGTGGTAATAGCCTTGAAACTAATAAAATGAAGGGGTAATTTTGACTCTAAAGGGCAGTTTATATTAAGCATATGATACAAAAGATCTATTCGTAAAAGATATAGTAGTTCAAGGTAAAGCTACCTCGGCTGGAAATGTTACAATAACAACAGTAGACTGCATTATATTTTTACAACAATCCAGTAAAGATTATAGATTAGACAAAGCTATTTTAGATAAATACTAACTTACTTTGAGTGCTTTGCTAGCTCCAGAAGAGTATAAAGCTTTTAAAAAGGTTTATGATTATTTCTATTTGTTGAGTTTTAGCATTTCAACTGCATTATCAGAAGGATCTCTAACATATACCGACGAGGTACCATCTCTGTGAAGTTTTAATTCACCATATTTGTGTGCATCATCTTTTTCAAAAGCTATATGAGGTGGGTGTGAGTTAGGTAGTACTAATGCAAGTGAAATATTTTCATATTTTAGAAGTGCCCAAGTGTCATCTTGGTACGAAACCTCGCAGCTAGAGTGTTTTTTATACCAATCTATAGTATCTTTAATTGACTTAACCTCAATTGCTATGTGATGTATTTTATCCATAAATTTAATACGTTATATAAATTAACTAAGATTACTATATAACTAATTTTAAAAAACTCCTAAATCTTTTTTAATTACTTCACAAAAATTATTGATTGATCTGCTAGCTAAACTTTGTAAGTGATATTTATTAATTACTTTGTTATTTTTATTTTTTAAATTATGAGAGTATAAGGGGTCATAGTACTCAGTTATTAAATAAAAGGCTAAATCTCTCCATTCTTTTTTTTTATAACTTTGTTGCCATTTTGCGACTATTTTATTTCCTAATTTACTTTTTGCGTGAGTAAAAAGCTCAGTAAAACTATTTTTTTTTTTTATATAAGTTTTATAGTCTTTTAATAAAAAATTTACTCTGGATTCAATGTTTGAATTTATTTCAATTGCAGGACTAGTTTTTATCTTATTTAAAAGAATGCTAGGTAAAAATAAATCACCTATTTTACTACTTTCAGATTCAATAAATATTGGTTTTTTTTCTTTATTTTTTTTTAATTCAATATAAATTTTACTTTCAAAAAACTTCTGTGATGGCTGATTTACATTTGGATTAGATCCTAATAAAGATCCTTTGTGATTAGCTATGCCCTCTAAATCTATAGTATTTGCTCCAATTTTTTTAAGACGTTGTAATATACGAGTTTTTGCACAGCCAGTAGGTCCCCTAATGATTATAAATTTTCTTTTTTTTGTTGTAGTAAATATTTTTTTATTAATAGAGGATCTATAAGTTTTATAACCTCCTTTTAAAACATAAACCTGCCAACCTATTTCTGAAAGTACTGTTGCAAAGGATTTAGAGCGTTGTCCACCTCTCCAACAATAAATTAATACCTTCCAGCTACCTGGTTTAGTTAATAAATTTTTTTTTATGTGAGTAGCAATATTAGCAGAAACTAATGAAGCGCCTATTTTTTTTGCAATAAAAGCACTTTTGTTTTTATAAATTGTACCAATTTTTTTTCTTTCTATATTATTTAATACCGGAAGATTTATAGAATTAGGTATATGATCTTCTTGATATTCATTAGGGCTTCTAACATCTATAATATCATCAAATGATTTGAGCTCCCAGTTTCTTATATATTTAATTGGCATTAAATTACTTTAATTGTGTTTTTGGAATTAATGACTCTGCCTATAGATGAATAATTAATTTTTTTCTTATCTAATTCATTTAATATTTTTTTTTCTGTAGGATCTAGTATAAATAAAAAACCACCAGCAGTTTGTGGGTCAAACAAACAGTTTAAATAATTTTTATCTATTTTATCGTAATCTACTCTTAAGTTATTGATTATACTATTTTTATTAGCGTCATTAAGGCTAGACTTGACGTTATTATTTAGCGCTTCTTTAGCTCCTTTATACAAGGGTACTTTTTTAAGTGATATCTCTAGTCCATTTAAATCTGAGTTTCTTAATATAAGGTTATTTGCATGTATCGCTAATCCAAAACCAGATATATCAGTAATATGTTGTATGCTAAATTTACTAAATATTTTAAAAATTTCATAATTTGATTGTTTCATAGTGTTTATTACTTCTTCAGAATACATGCCACTAATTATTTTTTTTTCAATAGCAGCAAAAACTAACGCTGACCCTATTTTACCAGTAATGTAGAGGTTTCCCTTTTTTATCCTTCTGGATTTAGCATGATTCTTTTTCTTACCAATTATTGAAAAGCCCAAATATACTTGATCATCATTATTACTATAAGAGTGACCTCCTATAATTTTGCATGTGGCCTTTTTCATAGCATAATCAGCTCCATTCTTAATCTGAATTAAGTCTCTTTTATTTATTTCATTAATAGCAGGAGGAAGACTTACAATCATTTGCGCAGCTAAAGGTTTGGTATTTGAAGCTAATATATCATTTAAAGCATGTTTAGCTGATATGATTCCTAACTCGAAGGGATCACTGACAATCGATGATATGATATCTGTAGTTTGAAAAATATTTTTAGTATTAGGTACTTTATCAGCATCTAGTGATCCTTTTTTTATATTTTCCTCAAATACCCTGTCTAATATGTTTTGGGGAATTTTACTGGCGCAACCTTTACATTGCATTTGATTTAAAACAGGTTCAATTTGATCTTCTTCTGGATAG
>CACMKJ010000027.1 GCA_902614225.1 Rhodospirillaceae bacterium | reverse complement strand
CTGCAGTCATGGATCCATTTACTGCTCAACCTCAATTAATAATATTTTGTAATATAATTGAACCATCAACAGGAGAAATGTACTCTCGCTGTCCTCGATCAACAGCGGTGAGAGCGTCTAATTATTTAAAAGAAACTGGCATAGCTGACACTGCTTTTTTTGGCCCTGAAGCTGAATTTTTTGTTTTTGACGATGTTAAGTGGAATGTTTCAATGAACGATACTTTCTATCAGATTGACTCAGATGAAGGTCCATATAACTCTGGAAATAGTTTTGATGGAGGAAATATTGGACATAGACCGTCTGTGAAGGGGGGATACTTTCCAGTTCCTCCAGTTGACTCAATGACAGATATGAGAGCTGAGATGGTAGGAACAATGATGGAAATGGGTATTGAAATGGAAAAACACCATCATGAGGTAGCTCCATCTCAAAATGAATTAGGACACAAATTTGACAAGTTATTGTCTTGTGCAGACGGTATGCAAAAATATAAATATGTTGTTCATATGGTAGCACATTCTTATGGAAAAACTGCTACTTTTATGCCTAAACCTGTTATAAATGATAATGGCTCTGGAATGCATTGTCATCAATCCCTGTGGAAAGACTCAAAACCTCTATTTGCAGGTTCTGAATATAGTGGTCTTTCTGAAACTGCTTTATATTATATTGGTGGTATAATTAAGCATGCAAAAGCTATTAATGCTTTCACCAATTCATCAACAAACAGTTATAAAAGACTAGTTCCTGGATTTGAAGCTCCAACAATTTTAGCATACTCTGCTAGAAATAGATCAGCCTCAATTAGAATACCATATGCTGAGGGAGAAAAAGCAAAGAGAATTGAAGTAAGATTTCCCGATGCTGCATCAAACCCTTATTTAGCATTTTCTGCTATGCTTATGGCTGGATTGGATGGAATTAATAATAAAATTCATCCTGGTGAGGCTATTGATTTTGATCTATATGAAGCGTCTGAAGATCAGTTGAAAAGCCTTAACACAGTAGCAACATCTTTAGAAAATGCGTTAGATGCATTAGAAAAAGATACAGCTTTCTTAACGCAAGGAGGAGTTTTTACTGAAGATCAAATCAAAGGTTATATAGAACTTAAAAGAGAAGAAGTAAGTAGATTAAATAATTCAACTCACCCTGTTGAGTTTGATATGTATTACAGTGTATAAATTTTAACTAGTGGGCAATTGTCTTGGTTTACCCTCTAAGTCAATTGCCACATAAATAAATATTCCATTTGTAACATCTTGTGGCTTAATGCCTTGTAAACCTTGAGCAGTAACCCTTAAGTTAATAGAGATAGAAGAATTACCAGTTTTTAATAATCTACCATAACATGTTACAGTATCACCAACTTTAACTGGCAATAAAAACTTCATACCCTCTATAGCAACTGTAGCTACCCTTCCCCTAGCAATTTTTTTTGCTAAAATACCGCCCGCAACATCCATTTGACTTAAAAGCCATCCTCCAAAAATATCTCCATTCGGATTAGTATCTGCTGGCATAGCAACAGTTTTGGTTAAAACGGTTTCATTATGATCTATCATATTACTATTCCTTAATGCTATTAAATAACATATATTAAAAATAAAAAAAAATTTAATATGAAAAAATATGATTTTGATTTAGGTATTTTTAAAGGTAAGGTTTATACTGATGGTGTTTTTAAAAATACTTCAATAGGCATTAAAAATAATAAGATAGCTCATATAGGTAAATTAAGACAAGAGAATTGTCAGCAATCTATTGAATTTAATAATAAATATATATTACCTGGAATGATTGACACACAGGTGCATTTTAGAGAGCCTGGTCTAACTCACAAAGAAGATATCTACCATGGTACAAAAGGAGCACTATTAGGGGGAATAACTTCTATTTTTGAAATGCCTAACACTTCACCTGCAACAATTGATGAAATAGAATTTCAAAAAAAAATAAAGATTGCTGAAACAAATAGTTGGACTAATTTTGCTTTTTTTATAGGTGCATGCAAGGCTAACGTCTCTAAGTTAGATAAACTTGAAAAAATGAAAGGATGTGCAGGAGTAAAAATATTTATGGGATCATCTACTGGTAACCTAATAATATCTGAGGAAGAAGACTTAGAAATAGCATTAAAAATATGCAAAAGAAGAGTAGCGATACACTCAGAAGATGAAAAGAGATTAGTTGAAAGATTTAAAATAATAAATAAATCTAATGGTGTGAAAGAACATGAAAGTTGGAGAGATTCTTTATCAGCAATAATTTCTACAAAAAAAGTTTTAGAATATGCTAAAAAATATAATACAAAAGCCCATATTCTTCATGTATCTACAGCTGATGAAATTCAATTATTACAAAATAAAGGGAAGTATGTAACTGTTGAAGTAACGCCTCAGCATTTAACACTTTTTTCTCCAGACTGTTACAATAAGTTAGGTACACTAGCTCAAATGAACCCGCCAATAAGATCACTAGAACATCAAAGAGGTTTATGGAAAGGGATTAGTAATGGAACTGTTGATGTTATAGGTTCAGACCATGCTCCACATACTATTGAAGAAAAAGAAAAAAAATGGCCTAATTCACCTTCAGGAATGCCAGGAGTACAGACTTCTTTATCAATTATGCTTAATCACGTTAACAATGAAAAGTTGTCTTTACAAAAATTGATTAAATTGTTTTCAGAAAACCCATGTAAAATTTATAACATTAAAAATAAGGGCTTCATAAAAAAAGGTTTTGATGCTGACTTAACAGTTGTAGACCTTGAAAAAGAAATAATTATAGAAAATAAAGACATAGCATCAAAAAGTGGCTGGTCTCCTTTTAATGGAATGAAACTAAAGGGAAGTCCTATTGCTACTATTATTAATGGCTCTATAAAAATGTTGGAAGGAAAAATCTTTGAAAAACCTAACGGAAAAGTTGTTAATTTTAATTAAAGCAATTTTTTTATTATTTTTAATAAAAAGCAAATTATTTGCTCAAACTTTTGAATATTCTGAAAATTATTTAGAAGCTCCTTTAATTTTTTCCCATGAGACTACTTTAGAAGGTATTAGCAAAATTGTTCCTATTGGAGGAGATTTTTCTAAATATTCAAAAATTGAACTAAGTAAAGTAAAAAATGATATAATAGAACCTACAGAATGGCTAAAGGATAAAATGTATGATGAAACAGGAGAAATTGTAGAATTAGAAAATACTCTTAGAAGTGAAGACAGTCCCTTGTCTGACCCTATATTTGATCAATTTAAACATCTACCCATATATATCGATAATACTATAGAACAGTTAGCTTCAAATCCTCTGATATTTTGTAATCAAGTATCTAAACAATATAATAAAAATGGTGTATTTTTTGAATTAAACTGTACCATCCCATTTGGATTTTTTAATAAATATTTAGTTTTAAGACTACAATTTCAAGACATGGTGTGGTACTTTAGTAAAATTACTAGTTTAAATTATTACAGATTAAAAGATTTATTAATAATTGCTGAAACATTTAATGTAAAAAGATGAAAAATTTTAAAGAACAAAATAGTTTAAAAGAAATTAAGAAGGAATTTAATTACAGAGATCCTTTTCTATTGGAAGAGCAACTCTATGAAGATGAAGTTTTAATTAGAAATACTGCTAGAGATTTTGCAACTAAAGAATTATTACCAAAAATAATAGAGGCAAATAGAAATGAGATATATGATAATGACCTATTTAAAAAACTTGGTAAAATTGGTTTATTGGGTGCACAAATAAAAGGATATGGTTGTTCTGGTGTTTCCTCAGTATCTTATGGACTTATTGCTAAAGAAATAGAAAGAGTTGACTCCGCTTATAGATCATGTTTCAGCGTTCAATCAAGCTTAGTGATGCAACCAATATTTGATTATGGATCTGAAGAACAAAAGAAAAGATGGCTTCCTGAATTAGCAAAAGGAAATTTAATAGGATGTTTTGGTTTGACGGAGCCAGACCATGGTTCAGACCCTTATTCCATGATAACAAGAGCAAAAAAGGTTGATGGAGGTTATCAGCTATCAGGGTCAAAAAACTGGATCTCAAATAGTCCTATAGCTAATTTATTTCTAATATGGGCAAAAGATGAAAATAATATTATAAAAGGTTTTATAATTGAAAAAAACTCTAAAATAAAAGGCTTAGAAACACCAAAAATTGAAGGTAAATTTGCTTTAAGAGCTTCTCCAACTGGTATGATACAAATGGATGAAGTCTTTGTACCAAATGAGAATGTATTAGAATATGCAGAAGGGTTGAAAGCACCCATGACCTGTTTAACATCAGCAAGATATGGAATATCTTGGGGAGTTCTCGGAGCTGCTGAGTTTTGTTGGCTATCAGCTAGAGAATATGTTCTAGAGAGAAAACAATTTGGAAAACCCTTAGCTTCTAACCAATTAATACAAAAAAAACTTGCAGATATGCAATGTGAAATAGCTATCGCTCAACAAGCAACACTAAGGGCAGGTAGATTAAAAGATGAAAATAAATCGAATAATGAAATGATTTCTATATTGAAAAGAAACAATGTTGGTAAAGCACTAGATATTGCAAGAACTGCTAGAGACATGCATGGAGGAAACGGTATTTCGGATGAATACCATATTATTAGACACATGATGAACTTAGAAGCAGTCAATACCTATGAAGGCACCCATGATATTCATGCACTTATTTTAGGCAGAAGCCAAACAGGAATACAAGCCTTTAAATAGTAAACTTATTTTTTAAACAAGCTTTTAATAATTGCACTATAATCCAAATTATTTTTATCTTTTCTACAGAATGAATTATATAAATCAAATGCCTTTTTCCCCATAAATATATTTAAAGAAATCTTTTTTGCCATTTGTTTAGCTATAGTTAAATCCTTTAGAATAAGTTTTGCAGCATAGCCTGGTTTAAAACGATTATTTGCAGCTGTAGTTTTAATAATACCTTTAATAGGTAAATGATTTAACATTGCCCAAGATGAGCCACTAGACTTTGATGAAATCTCAAAAAAAGTTTTTTGTGAAATACCGTATTTACTTGCTAAGGTAAAAGCCTCACTTACTCCTATCATATTTATACCTAGCATCATGTTATTACATGCTTTTACAATTTGACCAGATCCACTTTTTCCGACATAAATTACATTTTTTCCCAATACATTTAATATTTCTTTTGCGTCATTATATGTATTTTTTTTTCCTCCAACCATAATAGTTAAAGTTGCTTGTTCTGCTCCTGATACTCCACCAGATACTGGAGCATCTATAAATTTTATACTTTTTTTTGTAAAAGCATCTGAGATTTTTAGAGTAGTATCATAATCAACTGATGAACAATCAATAAATATAGAATCTTTTTTAATAAAATTAATAATACCATTTTTTCCTAAAACCAAATTTGATAAAGCCTTACCATCAGGAAGCATACTAATAAATACATCACTTTTACTTGATAAGTCTCTATAATTATTACATATTTTTGCTTTGCTTTTATAAAATTTTTTATAATTTTTAGTATTAATATCGTATAAAAATAAATTATATTTTTTTTTAAGTAAGTTTAAGGCCATAGGAGTGCCCATAGCACCTAAACCTATAAAAGAAATATTTTGCACGTTAAAAAAGTTCCTTATCCTCTAAATTTTTAAAGTGATCATCTATCAGTTTTTCCTCTAATAGATCTACAGTTGTTGGTTTCCATTTAGGATCTCTATCTTTGTCTACTAAGTTTGCCCTGACACCTTCATAAAAATCATGTCTATTCATCATTGCTTGACATATTCTAAATTCCATACTTAAGCAATCCTTTAAGTTTAAAGACTTTGAAATATCTAACTGTCTGGTTGCAACTCCCATACTGGTCGGTGATTTTTTTTCTAAAATTTTTAATTGCTCTTTACACCATTTAGAGCTGTCTTCTTTTAATGAGTCAACTATTTCTTTAATACTTTTTTTATTGAAATGCTTACTTATATCTTGCAACTCTTTTTCTAAAGAAGGGTATGTTTTATTTTTTTTATCGTATTCTTTTAAGATAAAATCAATATCATATTTTGTATATTTTTTTAAATTTAATATTTTTTTAACACACTCATCAACTAAATTATTTTCAATAATATGTGTTCCTATTTTGGCAAAAATAGAATTATCTCCATCAAGTGTTTTTCCAGTTAAAGCTAGGTAAGTCCCAACAAAATTATCTACTCTTGATAGAAAGTAACCTCCTCCTACATCAGGAAATAAACCAATAGCAGTCTCAGGCATAGCAGTGACTGTTTTTTCACTGACAATTCTATGACTTCCATGAACAGATAATCCTAGCCCTCCTCCCATAGCTATACCATTTAACAGAGAAATCCAAGGTTTTTTAAATTTACTAATTTCATAATTTAATAAGTATTCTTCTTTAAAAAAATCATATGATAAATTATTTCCTTCATCATTTTTTGAATTATAGACCGAAACTATATCACCACCAGCACAGAATGCCTTTTCTCCTGCTCCTCTTAAAAGTACTCCGCTAATACCATCATCCTCGTTCCAGGAAGAAATATTTTTGGAAATTATTCTAACCATATTTAAATTAAGGGCATTTAATACTCTCTCTCTATTAAGTGTTAAAATAATAGTAGAATTTTCTTTATTTATTAAAACTTCTGTCATTTATTGTATTTAAGACTATCTCTAGATATAATTAATTTCATTATATCATTAGTGCCTTCTAAAATTTGATGGACTCTACAATCTCTAACCATTTTTTCTATTCCATATTCAGATAGATATCCATACCCTCCATGAATTTGAAGTGCTTCATTACAAATTTTAAAGCAAACATCAGTTGCAAACTTTTTGGCCATTGCAGATTTAATAGTAGTATCACTTTGCTTTAAATCCAGTGCATTAGCAGCTTCATGTACCATTAACCTTGCAGCATTATAGTCAGTAATCATATCTGCTATTTTAAATTGGATAGACTGAAATTCTTTTAAAAATTTTCCAAATTGTTTTCTTTCGCTAACATAATCTATGCATTTATCTATGCAAAACCTAGCTGCACCTAATGAACAAGACGCTATGTTAATTCTCCCACCATCGAGACCTTGCATAGCTATTTTAAAACCTTCTCCAGGTTTACCTACTATATTTTCGTATGGAACGGTACATTCGTCAAAAGAAACTACTCTAGTAGGCTGGTTCTTCCATCCCATTTTTTCTTCATTTTTACCAAAAGAAATTCCATCATAATTTTTTTCAACTATAACGCAGGATGTTTCATTATCTTGGCTTGTTTCAGTTTTCATCATTACAAAATATAAATCAGAAACTCCAGCTCCAGAAATAAAGGACTTAGAACCATTTATATTAAGAGAAGAATTATTTTTGTCTGGTTTACCTTTCGTCTTCATAGCAATAGCATCTGAACCTGAGCCTGGTTCAGTTAAACAGTATGAACAAACATTTTCCATACTAGTTATACTTTTCATATATTTATTTTTTAAATCATTATTTCCATATTTACTAAGCATCCACGCAGTCATATTATGAATTGATAAAAAAGCGGAGGTAGATGGACATGCATAAGCTAACTCTTCAAATATTAAAGAGGCATCCAATCTAGTAAGACCTGTACCACCATCTTTTTCTGAAACATAAATACCAGCTAGTCCAAGCTCTGCTGATTTTTTGAATACCTCAACTGGAAAATATGCATTTTTATCCCATTTTAAAGAATTATTTTTAATATGTTCATCTGCAAACTGCTTTGTTGAATCCACAAAAGCTTTTTGCTCATTAGTTAAATTTATATTAATATTTAAATTCATTATTACCTGTGTTATTACTCTATTGAAATTAATATAACTTATGAATAATTTTTTATCAAACTTTCCTTATTGTAGACCAAGAAGACTTCGCCAAGAAGATTGGATAAGGCAAATTGTAACAGAAAATTTTTTAAAAATTTCTGACTTAATCCTACCTATTTTCGTAACCTATGAAACTAAAAGTACTGAAATTGATATGATGCCTAATATTAAAAGAAATAATATAAATGATGCAGTTATGCTTGCAAATAAAGCTTATGAAGCAGGGATTAAAGCTGTAGCAATTTTTCCGGAAGTGCCTAAAGAAAAGAAGGATGTTTTTGGCAAGGAAGCATTGAATGAAAATAATATTGTATGCAAGGCAGTAAGAGCAATTAAAAAAAATGTGTATGGAATAGGCGTTATTTGTGACATTGCCCTAGACCCTTATACCATATCAGGACATGATGGAATTTTAGAAAACAATCAGATAGATAATGATAAAACTATAGAGATACTTTGTAAGCAAGCCATAGTAAACGCGAAAGCAGGCTGCGATATTATTGCTCCTTCAGATATGATGGATGGCAGAATTAAAGTTATCAGAGAAAGTTTAGATAAATCGTCATTTCAAAATACAATAATAATGTCATATGCTGCTAAATATGCCTCAGGTTTTTATGGTCCATTTAGAAATGCAATATCAGCATCTAATAACTTAGGCCCAAATAAAAAGAAATCATACCAAATGGATTATAATAATAATAATGAAGCCTTAAAAGAAGTGTCTATGGATATAAAAGAAGGTGCAGATATAATATTAATTAAACCAGGTATGCCATATCTTGATGTACTCAATAAAATTAAAAATACTTTTAATTATCCTACATTTAGTTATCAAGTATCAGGAGAATATTCTATGCTAATGAAATCTATAGAAGAAGGTTATTTTAAAAAAGAGGATATAATTATAGAAACACTCAGTTGTTTTAAAAGGGCTGGAGCTGATGCAATTTTAACTTACTTTGCATTGGAGGCTGCAAAAATTTTAAGACAAAAATAATTACAAAATTTTTCCTCTTTCTATTCTAATAATATCTGCCTTGATTTTTTTTGAAAAGGTTTCATCAGATTCAGTAATCATAGTTATTAAATTACTCTTATTCAAACTACTTATTAACTCTACAAGCCTTTCTGCTAAGGCAGGTGCAACTCCTTCAAAAGGCTCGTCTAATAACAAAAGTTTTTTACCAACTACCATAGCTCTGGCAAGTGCTACTAATTTTTGTTGTCCTCCAGAAAGCTGAAAAGCTTGTCTTTCCATAAAATCTTTTAATTCAGGAATAAAAGATATCACTTCTTCTAAGCTTTCATTTACATTTTTCTTATTTAAACTCCATAATGGCACCATTATATTATCTTTAACAGATAAGTCTGGGACTAGCCTTCTATCTTCAGGCATATATCCTATACCTAATTTACTCATATCATGCGTTTTTAAATTATTTAAAACTTTATCATTAAATTTAATATTACCAGTCTTAGCGGGCAATATATTCATTATAGCCCTAATAAGAGTAGTTTTTCCTGCTCCATTTCTACCAATGATACTAGAAAACTTAGAAACTTTAAAAGAAATAGATTGTAATATATTAATATTTTTAATAGAAACCTCTACGTTACTAACCACTAACATTATAAGCCTCCAATTATAAACTTTTTAACATTATTTTGATTAAATACCTTACTAGGTTTATCATCAGCAATAATTTCTCCATTATAAAATGCAACAACTCTTTCAGAAAATTTTTCTACTATTTCCATATCATGCTCTATAAAAAGAACAGATATATTAAATTCCTTTATAGCCCTAAGAATATTTTTCATTATAACATTTTTTTCATCTGTACTAATACCTGATGTAGGTTCATCTAATAAAATTACTTTTGGCTTTCCGATAATTGCTATTAAAATATCTAGAACTTTTCTTGCTCCTTGAGGAAGTTCTTTTACAGTTTTATCTTTGAATTTATCAACATCAAAAGAGAATTTTTCTAATAATTTAATTGCATTTTGATAATTTTTTTTAGAATAGGCATCCTCAAATAATGCGTTTTGTTTATTTTTTGCAACTAATTCAGTAATTATTATATTTTCAAGTACACCTAAATTTTCAAAAACTTGTGGGATTTGAAATGATCTATGAATGCCAATATTTTTAATTTCTTGTACATTAAATTTTGTGATATTTTTGCCTTCGTAAAGTATTACTCCGCTGTCTGGCTTTAAATAACCAGTAATTATATTACAAAAAGTAGTTTTTCCAGCTCCATTTGCACCAATAACACCTATAATTTCATTTTCATTCATTTTAAAATTTATATTATTTGCAGCTGAAACTGAACCAAACTTTTTATTTAAATTTTTAACTTCTAAAAGCATTATTTTTTCCTTTTATTAAATATTGATCCTATGCCCTCAGGTAAGTATAAAATTCCTAATATAAGAACAACCCCTATTATCATTTGCCATGTATTTGGAAAATAAAATAATGCATATGACCTAATAAACTCAAAGAAAAGAGATCCGATTAAAGGTGCAAAAACGTTAAGACTTCCTGAAAGAATTGCTACAAAAACAAACTCACCTGACCTAGTCCAATATGCTGTATCCTCAGGAGTTATATGACCAATAAGAATTACCATTAGCCCTCCTCCTAGAGCTGCTAATGTACTTGAAAAAATATAAATTTTATGAATTTGTTTATTTATAGAAATTCCTAAATATGAGGATCGAATTTCGTTTTCTCTGATTGCTTCTAGAATTTTACCAGATGGTGACTTTAAAAAAGTCATTACGATCATCATCATTAAGCTAGTTAATATGACAATCAATAAATAAGAAAAGATATTTAACCTTTTTTCATCCTCAATAGCATGGTTGAAATAAGTGAGCTCTTTAATACCAAATCCATCAGTTGAGCCTAAAGATATACTTTTGACTATAATACCAAAAAGAATCATCGATAATGCAAGATTAAGCATTGCAAAAAAAATTCCTCTGAACCTTCTTACAAAAAATCCTAAAAAAAATGAAACAATAAAACCTGCTAAAACAGAAAATGCAATAAGAACAAAAACTTCTTTAATTTGTAAAAAATTATATGTCATTGCAACTGCATATCCACCTAAACAATAGTACATACCGTGTCCAAACGAAATTAAACCGGCTCTCATTAGAAGCAATAGTCCAAGGATAACAAGACCATTACAAAAGGACAAAGAAATAGTATTTATTGCGTAGTCAGGAAGTAAAAACCAAAAAGAAATAAAAGTAAATAAAAATGCAATTAATAACAACTTATCTTTATTAATTAGACCTCTCATCTTATATCTTTCTAACTTCTTTACTGCCAAAAAGACCTTCAGGCTTAAATGAAAGTATGATTGCCATAACAAAAAAAACAATAAATAGTTCTAATTGTGGAGCATAAAAAATAGTAATAGTTCTCGCTAAACCTATAAATAAAGCTCCTATTGCTGCACCAGTAACACTTCCTAACCCTCCAGTTACCACTACTGCAAAAGCTAAAACTATTACTTCTACACCTATGCCTGGTACCACAGAAATCATTGGTGCTGACACAGCTCCTCCTAAACAACCTAATAAACAACCAAAAGTAAAAGTGTAAATAAAAAATTTGTTAACATTTATTCCTAGTGCAGATGACATTTCTCTATCATTTATAACGGAAAGTAGCAGTTTTCCTATTTTAGTAAATTTTATTATGAAGTTAAATAGAAACCATATTAGAGCAGCAATGCCTATAATTGCCAAATCGTAAATTACATAAGGAATACTCAAAACATTAATATTTCCTAATAACATTCTAGGTTGATAAGGTAAATATGAGGTAGTTCCAAAAATTAATTTCATAGCATCCTCAAAAATGAGGAATAGTCCATAGGTTACTAAAACTACTACTATCTCGTCTCTAAAATAAATTTTCCTTAAAAAGAACTTCTCAATTAAAAACCCTAAAATAATACCAATAACTAAAGCTGAAATAGGAATAAATAAAAATGATAAAAATTCAAACTCTGTATAATTATTAAAATACCAGCCTATTAACCAAGCATTAGCATATGCTCCAAAAGCATACAGGCTGCCATGAGCTACATTCAATACTTTCATAACTCCATAAATTAATGTAAGTCCAGAGGCCACCATGAATAGCCAAGAAGCATAAACTAAACTATCTAAAATTATAAAAGGTATTGAAGCCATAAAAATAATCTCATATTAAAGGTAATGAATTTTTCAAATTAATGCATTAAAATAATTAATATGTTGCAGAATACTAATCAATTCTATTCAATAGCACCTATGATGGGAAAAACTGATAGTTATTTTTGTTTTCTCATGAGCTTAATAAATAATAATATTCCTATTTATACAGAGATGATGCATTCAGAAGCTGTAATAAGAACTAATATTTTAAATGATTATAAAATATTAAAAAACTTTTCGAATATTAAAGTACAAATAGCAGGCAATAAACCTATTAGAATGGCTAAAGCCGCTAAGAAAATATCCGAATTAGGTTTTGCAGAAGTCAACATTAATTGTGGCTGCCCAAGTAAAAGTGTAATAGCTGGTGATTTTGGTTTAATACTACTAAAAAACCCTAAGATAGTAAAAGATTGCGTAAATGCTATTAAAAATGAAACAGATTTAAAAGTTAGTGTAAAAACTAGGATTGGTATTGGCACTAAGTATAATGATAATTTATTAAATAATTTTGTAAGTGAAATAAATATGTCAGGCGTAAATAAATACATTATTCACGCTAGAAATGGAATTTTAGGTACATTAAGCACAAAAAAAAATTTAAGTATTCCACCATTGAAATATGAAAGAGTATTTAAATTGAAAAAAAAATTTAGCAGAAATAAAATAATAATTAATGGAGGTTTTTTAAATACTTTGGATTTCAAAAAATATAAAAACAAAGTTGATGGAATTATGATAGGAAGAGAAGCTTATAAAAACCCTTGGATTTTTGCAAAAAGTCCTATTACTAATCAACAAAAAAAAGCATTGGTAATAAAGTACATTACCAAACTCAAAAAGCTCTTTACTGGTAAAAGCATAAATAAAAACTCTATCACTCATATACAAAATATTTTTAATAGCACTGATGGTGCTAAAAATT
>CACMKJ010000026.1 GCA_902614225.1 Rhodospirillaceae bacterium | reverse complement strand
TTTTGCTGTCCTTTCTATTGGATAATTAAAATTAATTGCAAATGTTTGGGCGTTACCTTTTGACATTGGCTCTGTTTTTAACTCTTTTGCTATATTGTAATTTAAGTCATTAATAGAAATATTTGCTCTGAGGCCATCTCTTCCTAATGGAAAATTGTAAGAAACACTATTTAAATCAAAATTCTTTGATGTTGAATAAGTTTTTCTGTATGTTATCTGATCTCCCGCTTGCGAAGGGTTATTTACATACAATGTTCCAGTTAATCTATTTTGTCCAGTATATCTGTTTCCATAATTATCCATATTAATGCTACCAGTAAGGATAGGACCCTCCTCAGCTTCTATTACCACTCTTGAAGAATAAGGATCATCTCCTTTTTTAAGAGATACTTTTGCTTTAATACCGGGAACATCATTTAAATTTAATATAGATCTCTCTAAGTTTTGGATCGTAAGCCTTCCATCTAGCCCTTCTATAAAATAGCTGATAGGTAAATTGTCTTTTAGCCTTAAATTATTCTTCTTTAGTTCAAAAGGCTCTTTACCGTCAAGCTTTCCCTCAGTAATAAAAATCTCTATTATTCCTTCTTTTACCTCTTGTTCTGGGATAAAAGCTTGCGCCAAGAAATAACGTTTATTTCTGAAGAAGTCCTGAACTTTTTTTGCTATTAGCTGTATTTCAGAAAATGTTAACTCTTTATTAATCTGTTCTTTTAGTATCTTTAATATCTCTTCATCACTAATACCATTTTTCTTGCCTACTAATCTAAAACCTTTAACTAGTAGCCTCTCACCATTTTGGACTGGCTCTCCATTTATGAAGTTACTTTCATCAGGAATTATTTTCGGTAATTTATTGAATTTATTTAATTCATTTTCAAAATTTAGTAACGTACCTGAATTAGGTACGGCTTTTAAATAAAGACTATTAAGAAAAAGACAAAATAATATAGTAAAATATAGAATAGTGATTTTCATAAACTTATAAATTTTTTCTATTGTTTATCAGCTCATCTACAGCACTAGGGTCTGCCAATGTACTAATGTCTCCTAATTCCTCTGTTTCATTTGCAGCAATTTTTCTTAATATTCTTCTCATAATCTTTCCCGACCTTGTTTTCGGAAGATTAGGAGCCCATTGAATTTTCTCAGGCTTTGCAATAGGGCTAATTAGAGTACTTACAGTTTTCAAAAGTTCTTCATAGAGCTCTTGGGTACCTTCAATGCCTGCTTTTAATGTAACATATGCATAAATTCCTTGCCCTTTAATATCATGAGGAAAACCAACCACTGCAGCCTCGGCAACAGTTTCATGAGAAACTAGAGCACTCTCTATCTCTGCAGTTCCTAATCTATGCCCAGATACATTAATAACATCATCAACTCTTCCTGTAATCCAATAATATCCATCATCATCTCTTCTAACACCATCTCCAGTGAAATAAACGTTATCAAATGTTGAAAAATATGTATCAATAAACCTCTGATGATCTCCGTACACTGTTCTCATTTGACCTGGCCAACTCTCAGTTATAACTAAATTTCCTTCTGCCATGCCTTCCAAAACTGTAGACTGGTTGTCTACTATTGACGGCTGAATACCAAAAAATGGTAAAGTAGCTGAACCTGGCTTCATATCAGTAGCTCCTGGTAAAGGAGAAATCATTATTCCTCCTGTTTCAGTTTGCCACCAAGTATCCACTATTGGACACTTTTCTTCCCCGACTACCTCATAATACCATTTCCAAGCTTCTGGGTTTATTGGCTCTCCAACTGTTCCAAGCAATTTTAAACTATTCCTACTAGTTTTTTTAACTAATTCATCTCCTTCTTTCATAATCGCCCTTAAAGCTGTAGGAGCTGTATAAAAAGTATTTACATTATGTTTATCACAAATTTCCCAAAATCTTGAAGCATCTGGATAATTAGGCAAACCTTCATAAATTAATGTAGTAGCAGCATTTGCTAAAGGGCCGTATACGATGTAGGAATGTCCTGTAATCCAACCAACATCTGCCGTGCACCAATAAATATCATCTTCTTTATGGTTAAAAACATACTCATGAGTCATCGAAGCATAAACCAAGTATCCTCCAGAGGTATGTAGGACTCCCTTAGGTTTTCCTGTTGACCCAGACGTATATAATATAAAGAGAGGGTCTTCAGCATTCATTTCTTCAGGCTTACAATCTTCATCGACTTTATTTTTTTCTTCATGCCACCATATGTCTCTATTTTTATCAAATTCTATATCATTGCCTGTTCTTCTAACAACTAAGACATTTTTAACTAAGTCAGTTTTTTTAAGAGCTATATCTACATTAGCTTTGAGAGGAAAAATTCTTCCTCCTCTAAGTGATTCGTCCGCAGTAATAACAAATTCAGATTTACAATCTATGATCCTGTCAGCAAGAGCTTCAGGAGAAAAACCGCCAAATACGACTGAATGAATTGCCCCTATTCTTGCGCAAGCAAGCATCGCATATACAGCTTCAGGTATCATTGGCATATAAATAGTGACCCTGTCACCTTTTTTTACATTATGCTTCAATAAAACATTCGACATCAAACATACTTCTTTATGTAATTCAGAATAAGTAATTTTTTTTACCTCTTCTATATTGTCTCCTTGCCATAGCAAGGCCACTTTATCGCTACTATTTTTTAAATGCCTATCGATACAGTTAGCCGATACATTTAAAGTTCCGTCTTCAAACCATTTTATGTAAAGATCCGTCTTGTCAAAGCTTGTATCCTTTACTTTTGAAAAGTTTTTAATCCAATTGATTCTTTTAGCATGTTTCCTCCAGAAGCCTTCCGAATCATTTATAGACTCATTGTACATTTTAATATATTCATCTTTATCAATTAATGCATCACTAGCAAAGTTTTCTAAAACTTTGTAAATATCTTTCATTTCTAATTACTCCGTATAATGTATTTTATGATTTATTGAGCCATTTTGCAAATAATGTCCCACTCTTTTAAACTAACAGGAAGAACTGACAGCCTATTTTGTTTTAACATTATAAAATTTGTTAGTTTTTTATTATCTTTTATATCCTTTAAGCTTACACCTTTATCCAGCGTTTTTAAAGCTTTTACAGTTACCATGCCAAATCTTTCAGTTTTATCTGTAGGATCAGGAGCATATTCCTTAATTACTTCGACGATTCCGACAATTTTTTTTTCTGTAACAGAGTGATAAAAAAATCCTTGGTCACCTATTTTCATCTTTTTCATATTGTTCGAAGCTTGATAGTTTCTAACTCCATCCCAACCTTCACCTTTTTCTCCTCTCTTTAATTGGTCTTGCCATGACCAACTACTAGGCTCACTTTTAAAAAGCCAATAATTCATAAATATACTCCTTCTCTATGTTTGAATGCTCATAAAGTAAATTTTATTTTATTGTAAAATTGAAATGGTTTCCAATATTAAGTTTTTAATTATTCTAAAACTAATAATTATTTTTCTTATTTATAAAAATTAAACTTTTAGCTTTTTGACCAATTTCTCTATTTTTTGACAAAATCACTCCTAGTCTTCTATTATTCCATGCCTTAGGTTTTCCAAACAATCTTATATCAACATCATCCAACTCTAATGCTTTTTCTATACCTGAAAATTTATAATCAAAATTCTTATCTTCAAATCCGTTTGCTTTAATTACAGTGCTGTAACCTTCTCTTAGCATTAAAATATTATTAATAGGGTAAGATAGAATTGCTCTTGCATGCAAATCAAACTCAGAGAGATTTTGTGTGTACATAGTTACCATTCCGGTATCATGAGGTCTAGGACTAAGTTCACTAAAAATTATATCTTCTGTAGTAATAAAAAACTCTACTCCAAATAATCCATTTCCCCCGAGGTCTTTAGTAATTTTCTCTGCAATGTCCTTTGCTTTAGATAAGAGATTCTGGTTTATATTTTCAGGCTGCCAACTTTCAATATAATCTCCTTGTTCCTGCTGATGTCCAATAGGAGGACAAAATATAGTACTAGAATTACTTTGTCTAATTGTTAGAAGTGTTATTTCTGATATAAAATTTATAAACTCTTCAACAATAACCTTAACTCTGTCTCCTCTCATATTCTTCGTTGCATTTTCCCAAGCTAAAGGAACCTGTTCTTGAGTTTTAATTAGTGTTTGTCCTTTTCCGGAAGAAGACATAACTGGCTTAACAATACAAGGGAGTCCTACAGTTTTTATAGCTTTATCTAATTCATCCAAATTATGCGCATATTTATACTGAGCAGTTTTAATCCCTAATTCTATTGCTCTATCTCTAATGGCATCCCTGTTCATAGTTAAATTTACTGCTCTGGCGCTTGGTACAACTGTGATACCTTTTTTCTCAATATTAAGAAGTTCTTCAGTTCTAATAGCTTCTATTTCTGGAACAATGAAATCAGGCTTTTCTTCATCAACAAGGTTTGTTAATTTTTTTGCATCCAGCATATCAAAAACTACTGACCTATCTGCTACTTGCATTGCAGGGGCATATGGGTATTTATCACATGCAATAACTTCGCACCCAAGTCTTTTTGCACTAATGGTAAACTCTTTTCCAAGTTCGCCACTACCTAACAATAAAATTTTTTTCATAATGGTATTATTAAATTATGTTATTATATGATATTTAGTAAACTATTAAATCAATTAATTATGAAAAATTTATCAGAAACAACTGCGTTTGCACAAAAATTAATAATAAAAAAGTCTGTAACTCCTAATGATGATGGAGCCATTAAAGTTTTAAAGAAAAAACTTTCAAAAATAGGCTTTAAAAATATTGATCTGCCATTTGGCTCTAAAAAAAAAAATGACTTAATTCTAAATTTATTTTCGATTAATAAATCTAAAAAATTAAACAATAAAACACTTTGCTTTGCTGGACACACTGATGTAGTACCAGAAGGTGATTGTAAAAAATGGAAATATGATCCATTTTTAGGAAAAGTATCAGGCGGCAAACTTCATGGAAGAGGGGCCTCTGATATGAAAGGTGCTATAGCCGCCTGGATAATAGCCTGCGATAATATTTTAAAAAAGAAAAAACTAAATATTTCTTTAGCATTACTGATTACTGGAGATGAAGAAGGAGTTGCAACTAATGGAACCGTTAAAGTGGTTCAATATTTAAAACAAAAAAAAATTAAAATAGACCACTGCATTGTTGGTGAACCAACAAATCCTAATTACATAGGGGAAATGATTAAAGTGGGAAGAAGAGGAAGTCTCTCATTTTCCATTGAAACAATAGGAAAGTATGGACATGTCGCATATCCTCATTTGGCAAAAAACCCTGTTACTAGCTTGATATATATTTGCAATAAACTTAATAACTTAAAATTAAATTTAAAAGCCAAAAACTTTCCTCAAACCAATTTAGAAGTGACCTCCATAGATACCGGAAACCCTACTAGTAATGTTATTCCTTATAGTTGTAAGGCTTTAATAAATATAAGATATAATACCCGTTATAATGAAAAATTACTTTTAAAAAAAATAAAAGCTTCTTTTTCAGAAGTGCCATGCACTGTTAAGCTAAAGATTATATCCAGCAATAAACCATTTTATACTAAGTCTGATAAATGCTTATCTTTGCTTGAAAAATCGATTTATAAAGTAACAAAAAAAAAACCAACCCTTTCAACTACTGGAGGAACTTCAGACGCTAGATTTATAAAAGATATTTGTCCAGTTTATGAGTTTGGATCAGTCGGAAAAACTATGCACCAAGTAGATGAAAACATAGATATTAAGGACTTAGAAAAACTTCAGAAAATATATGAAGACTTAATATTATCGTATAACGAAATTTACGGCTTAAATTAATAATAGACCTTATATAAAGTCAGTCCTTTGGAAGGCGCAGTAATACCTGAGCTTGCCCTTTTTTTTTTCTGAAGAATTTTTTTTAAAGCTTCGGGTTTTATCAAACCACTTCCTACATCCTTTAGTGTTCCCGTCATAATTCTTACCTGATTATACAAAAAAGAGCGAGCGGTGAAAGTTAATGTGATTATATTTTTTTTTTTTATTACTGCTATTTTATCTAATGTTTTAATAGGAGAAAGGGCTTGACAACCTGAAGCTCTGAAAGATGAGAAATCATGATTTCCTAAAAGATGTTTAGATGCTTTTTTCATATCAACAATATTTAGCTTTTGAGAAACCCACCATGTATTATATGCATGCATAGGGCTTCTAGATTCATTATTATAAATCTTATATTTATAGGTTTTTTTCTTTGCAGCAAATCTTGCGTTGAAATTAGCATCAACTTTATTAACTTTTTTAATACTTATATCTTCACCAAACTTTTCTTTAGATAAATAAAAGTTAAGGCCAAAAAGTATATTCTTAATTTTTAATTTCTTGAAAATATCTAAATGTGCTACTTGAGCATCAGCGTGCACACCTGCATCTGTCCTACCTGCAACTGTTATATCTACTTCGCTTTGTAAGAAATTTTTGGCTGCTTTTTCAATAGTTTCTTGAATGGAAAAACCTTTTTTTTGTTTTTGCCATCCTATGAAATTAGTACCATTATATTCTATTGTTAATTTATATCTTGGCATTACTTTCTATTGCTATTTTTCTTAGATTGTATTTTTGTATTTTACCAGTTGATGTTCTTGGCAAACTCTGGAATATAATTTTCTTTGGCATTTTAAAACCAGCTAAATGTTTTTTACAAAACTTTAAAATTAAATCTGATGTTAATGAAGTATTATTTTTTTCTACAAATGCACAAGGCACTTCTCCCCACTTTTTGTCTTTAATTCCTATTACAGCACAATCATTTACATAAGGGTGTTTCATTATTATTTTTTCAATCTCAATTGAAGATATATTTTCTCCTCCTGAGATAATTATATCCTTAGATCTATCCTTAAGTTCTATATAACCATCTTCATGCATAACCGCTAGATCGCCAGTATGAAACCATCCTTTTTTAAAAGCAGCTTTATTAGCAGGCTCATTTTTTAAATATCCTTTCATTATTATATTGCCTTTAAAAAAAACTTCTCCTAACGACTTACCATCTCTCTTTACTGGCTTCATATTTTTTGGATTAAAGACCTCTAAAAAATCTAATGCTGGATAATTAACACCCTGTCTAGATTTTAATATAGCTTTTTTACTAGAGGACTTTATTGCATTCCATTCTGGTTTCCATTCGCAGATTACTGCTGGACCATAGCTTTCTGTCAAACCATAAACATGGGTAACCGAAAAACCACTTTTCTCAATATCTTCTAAAACACTTGGGGGTGGTGGTGAAGCCGCAGTCATAACATTAATAATATTTTTATTTGTTTTATATTTTTTATTATCTATGATCATTTGTAAAATTATGGGTGCACCACATAAATGGGATACATTTGTTTTGTTAATAGCTTTCATAATTTCTCTTCCATTAAATTTGTTAGTACAAACTTGCGTCCCAGCTAGAGCCACAATAGTCCATGGGAAACACCAACCATTACAATGAAACATTGGAAGGGTCCATAAAAAAGTAGGGTGGTACCCCATCTTCCAAACCATTTGATTATTTAAACACATTAAATGTGCTCCTCTGTGATGGTATAAAACTCCTTTAGGTTCCCCTGTAGTACCAGACGTATAATTAAGAGATATAGTTTCCCATTCATCTTTAGGATAATAATCTGATTGAAAACTTAAATGAGTTGATTCTACTTTTGAAAGAAAACTTTCATAATTTTCAATATTTCTTAACTTTAAATTTTCAACATCATTAACTAATATATACTTTATCTTTAATTTTTTTGATAAACTTTGTATTAAATTTTTATAATCTTCATGAAATATTAAAATTTTTGATTTACTATGTCTCAAAATAAACTCAATACTTCTTTTTTCTAATCTCGTATTTAAAGAATTTAAAATCGCACCACTCATAGGAACTCCAAAATGCGCTTCTATCATCTCAGGAACATTCGGGAGCATTACGCTTACTACGTCTTTATTTTTAATTTTATTTTTTTTTAATGCTAAAGCTAAAGACTTACATCTATTATAAAACTCATAATATGTAGCCTTTCTTTTTCCATAAATCCAAGCTGTACGTTTTGGAAATATATTTTTTGTTCTATATAGAAAAGATAAGGGCGTTAATGGAACAAAATTAGATTTATTTTTTTTTAATTGAGAACTCATATTGTAATTACATTTTTTGTATGGCGCCCCCGAGAGGATTCGAACCCCTAAATCATGATCCGTAGTCATGTGGTTTATCCAGTTAGCCTACAGGGGCAAAATATTTTATTTAATAATTATGAATAACAGAAAAAATTAGTTTTTTAAATGTTGTATTTTTACAACACAAAATATTTATGAATTAGTATTGTACTCTCTAAGTATTGATTTATTGATATGAATAAGTATGATATTATCTTTAAAGGATTAATATTATGATTATAAAGCATCTTAAATATTTTATATTATACTTGTCAGTTGGTTTACTTGCCAGTTGTTCCTACAGTGACCTTACAGATTTATGGCCCTCTGGAAATGATGTAGAAGAAGAAATTGTAATAAGAGAAATTCCAACTGAATCTTTTGACCCTGAAGATACTGAAGAAATAACTATAACAGAATTTGAAACCTCCGATGAAGCTACTGAAATTGATATTATAAGTAATGATGCAGACATTAATGATCCTAATGAGGATAATCTGGAAAATTTGTTAACACAGGATGAGATTGATAGCTCTGAAAACAATATCCAAACTACCAATAATGGTAGAGCAGATCCTGTTTTTACTTATGTAGGACAGAGAATTATAGAAATGCAGGAAGAGTTTACTAAACTAGATGCTGATATAAAGCAAGGAGAAGATAGCTTTGAAGAGTTAAAGTTTAATGGCATAAAAAGCGCTGAAAATTATCATTCTATAGTTGCTGCTATAGCTGCAAGATTACAAATTGGAACTACTCCAGGTAATCCAATCCTTTTAAATCAATATGAACAAGCGCAAACTGAGTTAGCTGAAGTAGGGGCTCAAGGACAAAATTTAGTAGATGTAGGTAACCAAATAGCATTATTTTCAACTAGAGTTTCTTATCTATTAGAACAAGCTCGGTCAGCAAAAAAATTGAGAGGCGCTGTAGACGAAGATCACAGAAATTTGTCTTCTTTTCAGGATACTCTAAAAAGGAGAAATGTGGATGTACTTAGAACTTTAGAAGACCTAAATGAGACAGTTAGAAGGAGAGATATTTTCTTAGCAGCAGAAAGAAGAAGACTTACTCAACTTGCTACTGCAATTTCTGTAGGCGAATCATTTGGATTAGGCTTAGGAGCCTTGGGTTCGTTACCTGCTATAAATAATAATGAAAATGCAGAACTGGAAAGAAGATCAGATAATATTACAGTTTCTCCTAATCCTATAGCGATTTTTAGAATTAATGAACAAGAAAATTATGAACAAAATCTCTTTGGTGCAATTAGTGCAACCTTAGACAAAGCACCAAAATCAAGGTTTACCCTTGTAGCTGTAAGTTCTTCAGCAGGAAATCCTAGCGAACAAGCAGAAAGAGCGGCTAATGCAAGAAATGATGTTAGTAGACTAATTAGTTCTTTAGTTTCAATGGGAATGCCTGTAGATAGGATTTCTGTAAGTTCTTTGTCTGTAGCTAATGTAGAAAATACTGAAGTAAGGCTTTATGCAGATTAATTTAATTTACAATTATCTATTAATCTTACTCCTTCTACATGAACAGCAATAAATATCCTCAGAGTTTTTCCCCTTATAATACTTTTAGGATGTTTTAAACTATTAGTCTCTCTAATTTCAATATATTCTATGTTATTCAACCCACTTTTTTTTAATTCTTTTTTTAAATAGAGCTCCAGATCTTTAGTATACTTATAATCTAAATTTCTTATTTTTTTAATGTTTAAATATATTTGTTTAGCAATTTCTAAACCCCTAGCATTTAACAATTTATTTCTAGATGATAATGCTAAACCATTAGAATCTCTTACAGTAGGAATTCCAATTATTTTAACTCCCAAATTAAAATCTTTTACCATCTTTTTAATTAGAAACAATTGTTGAAAATCTTTCTCTCCGAAAAAGGCCGCATAAGGTTTTACTATTAAAAATAATTTTAGTACAATAGTTAATACTCCAGAAAAATGATTCTTTCTATATTTTCCACATAAAATATCACTAAAGTTTATTTCTTTTATGTAAGTACTGTAACCTAAAGGATACATTTGTTTTGTCTTAGGAAAAAAAACTAAATCTACATCGTTTTTTTTGAGTATTTCTATGTCTTTTTTTTCTTGAGAAGGATATTTTTTTAGATCTTTTTGATTATTAAATTGAGCTGGATTTACAAAAATACTAACTACAGTAAAATACTTTAATTTCTTGCACTTTTTTATCAGTTCCAAATGTCCGTTATGTATACATCCCATAGTTGGAACCAAACCAATTTTTTGACTTTTTTTCAAATTACTTAGATTTTTTTTTAAATTAAGTAAACTTCTAGCAATATTAGTTTGCACAATGTATATTCCTATATCAGGAGAATGTTATTAAAAAAAATTTTTTAAATTTTATCAAATTTATATTGCTAGCACAAATTATTTACTCCCATCAAGTAATTGCTAACCAATTTAATAAAAATAACCCTGAACCTTCTTCTGGAATATCCCAATCACAAAAATCTTTTTCTAAAAAATTTATGATAGTAACTGCTGATAAGAGAGCTTCCTTAGCTGCTAGAGAAGTGCTACTTGCAGGAGGAAATGCTCTCGATGCAGCCATAGCTGCACAAAATGTTTTATCTGTTGTAGAGCCTCAGTCTTCGGGATTAGGAGGCGGAGGGTTTTTGCTTTTTTTTAATAATATTAATAAAAAAGTTTTTGCTTATGATGGAAGAGAAACATCGAGCTCACTAGTTAAAGGTGATATGTATTTAATTAATAACAATAAAATGCAATTTATTGAAGCTGTTCAAAAACCATTTTCTGTAGGTGTTCCAGGCTTATACTCTATGTTAGCTGATGCTCATAATAAATTTGGTGTCTTAGAATGGGAAAAGTTGTTTATTTCTGCTATAAAATATTCTGAAAGTTTTGAAGTAGGAGAAAGATTAAATAAGCTTTTAAATTGGGCCCCTCATATTAAAAAGAATAAATTTGTAAACGATACTTATTTTACTAAAGGGGAAGCAAAAAAAAAAGGAAGTGTTATACAAAACCTCGAATTAAAAAAATCCTTAAAAATTTTATCCAAAAACCCATATTCAATAAATAAAGGTATACTAGCAAAAAAAATATCAGAAAGGCTTAATAACAAACTTTCTTTAAACGATTTACGAAATTGGAAAACTATAGAAAGAGAACCATTATGCAAGGTAATTAACTCATACAAAATATGTGGCTTTCCTCCTCCTACTTCAGGTGGCGTAGGTCTTATACAAATTATTAGTATTTTAAGTAATAAAAAAAATTTTATAAACAAAAAAGACCCTCATTTAGCTAAGCATTTATTTATTGAAGCATCAAGGTTAGCTTACCAAGACAGAAACCTCTATATAACAGATCCTTTATTTTTTGATGTACCTACAAAAGCATTAATATCAGATAAGTATTTAAAGCTAAGGTCCGATCTAATTAATAATAATAAAAGCATACCAAACTTTAAACCTGGGAATTTAGAAAATATTAAAGACAAAAAAATTATAATAGGAAAAAATTTTGAACAAAAATCTACTACTCATATCAGCATAGTAGATAAATATGGAAATGCTGTAGCATTAACAAGCAGCATAGAGTTTGCGTTTGGGTCAGGAATTACAACAGGAGGATTTTTCTTAAATAATCAAATAACTGACTTTTCTTTTTTTAATAAGTCCCCTGAAGGTCACCTTATAGCCAATCGAGTTGAACCTAACAAAAGACCTAGATCTAGTATGTCACCTACATTTATATTCTTTAAAAATGAGCTTATAGGAATACTAGGTTCCCCTGGAGGTAGTAGAATAATATGTTACGTTTCAAAAGTTGCTTTTGAAATTTTATTTTTAAAAAATGATCCTTTGTCTGCAGTAACTTCTCCTCACTATTGTTCTAGAGATAATTTTACAGAAATAGAAAACAGCAATATCAATTCTGATTTAAAGCAATATTTACAAAAAAACTATCATGATATTAAATATAAAAATATGACTAGTGGGTTAAATATAATTTGGAAAAAAAATCAATTTTGGCAGGGAATTGCTGACCCTAGAAGAGAAGGATTTGCAATTGGCAATTAGAGTCAACCAATAGGAGCGTAGTATTTTTTTAAAGATAATTTTTAGTATAGTTATAGTTATTATTTTAAAAATGGTTTTTCCTACTTTATTAAAAGGGGTAAAAAGACTGATAATTTTGTTAATAATAGCTATAATATTTTTTAATATAGTTTTAAATAATAATTTGTATTTATAATGAAAAATATAATAGCAATAACAAATAGAAAAGGAGGAGTAGGAAAAACAACTGTAGCGGTGAACCTTGCTGCAGCCTTTGCTACAAACTTTAAATTAAACTGTGTATTAATTGATGCTGACCCAATAGGTTCATCTTCTTTATGGCTAGAGGAAACTTCGATAAAAAGACTTAAGTTAAAAAATCTTAACCTACCAAACACTCCTAGCAATAAATCTCATGCTTTGCAGACTTGGGGTGCTACTTTATCAAGTGTAGCATTAGAGTGTGACATAGTAATAGCTGACTTACCTCCTATTGACTTAGGAGTTTTTAGTGAACTTATTCATCAGGTAGGCTATATTATTATTCCTGTAGGGTTAAGTTCCCTTGAATGGGAAGCTTCTTTTCCTCTAATAGAAAGAGTTATTTCTGCATCCAAAGACAATAAAAAAACTAAGGGTATTATTGTTCCTTCAAGAATACATCCTCAAAAAATACTGCCAAGAGATAAAATAATTGAGGTGCTTCCCTCACAGTGGGCACTAGCCCCTCAATTATCTCTAAGATCTGACTTCCACAAAGCTGCTGAACAAAAAGATTGGATTGGAAATACTGCAAAAAATAGTATTGCTCACAAGGAAGTAAATAAATTATCAAAATTTATTTTCAAAATAATATAAAAGTAAAATTAAAGATAATTATCAATTTTTTTATTGATAAAAGCTAAGACTGAACTTACTTCTTTTATTGCACCTCCCATAGTCAAAAATCCATGCATCAATCCCTCACAAACTTTTATTTCTACTTTAACATTATTTTTTTTAAGTTTCTTACCGTAAAGTAAACCTTCATCATATAAAGGATCGCATTCTGCCAAAACTATCAAAGTGTCTGGCATGCCTTTCATTTGTTTATTTTTTATTGGTGATAACCTTGGATCATTAATATATTTTTTTCTAATCTTATTTGGGCAATAGTGATCTTCAAACCATTTCATTAATTTCTTATTAAGTATAAGACCTTCATACTTATTTTTTGAATCATATTTACTAAACATATGTGTAGCTGGATAAATTAAAACCTGAAAAATAATGTTAGCCTTTAAAGTATTTTTATTGTAATTAGCTAAAACAGTAGCTATGTTACCTCCAGCACTATCACCACATAATATTATTTTATTATTATTAATTTTTAAGCCATGCTTATTTTGAGAAATACTTTTTAATATTTTTTTACCCTCATTAATTGCCTTAGGAAAAATTGCCTCAGGGGCTAAGCTATACTCTACTGAAATTAAGTCATATTTTCCCTCGTTAGCCAAAATACTACAAACTTGGTCATGAGTATCTGCATTACCTAATACCCAACCTCCTCCATGGAAATAAATCATTAAAGGTAATATATCATATTTAGATTTATTCTTCCCTCTATAGTATCTAACGGGAATATTTTCTACTTTAAGATCTTTTTTAATTAGTACATCTATCTTTTGTTTATATGCAAAGTGTGCTCTTATTTTTGAAAACTCAGCTCTAGCTTCCTGAGCTGATAAGTTTTGTAATTCCTTAATTAG